>DAIQBQ010000064.1:0-11893 GCA_036781065.1 Actinomycetota bacterium | reverse complement strand
CCCGCGCCCACGCCGCCCGGTTGGCCGCCGAGGCGGCCCGGCGGGCCGAGGAGGCCGAGCAGGCCCGGATCGAGGCGGAGCGGGCGCGGGCCGAGGCCGAGCAGCTCCAGGATGAGGCCGAACGGGCGGCGGAAATCTGTACTTATGACGGGCGCTGACTCAGCTTGGGCAGGGCTGGGCGAGCGACTGTGTGGCCAGCACCGTCGCCGGGCCGGCGGGCAGGTTGGCCGAAGGCGACGGTGCCGGGGCGGCGACGCCGCCGTTGCCGGACGGATCCTGCGCTGCGTCCTGGCCGAGGACGACGACGGCATCGGTGGCGCTGGCCTTGACCGTGGGCGGGAGCGGGATCGAGGACGGCAGCGGGGCGAGCGTGGCGCTCGGGAACTCGCTCTTCTGCAGGAACTGGGCCAGCGTCTGGTCGCCGTTGGTGTAGTAGACCGCCGTCGCGGTCGGGGTGCCCGGGGCGTTGCCGGTGCCCTCGATCGGGTAGCCGAGGTGGGCGAGGGCGTCGGAGGCGTGGGCGGCCAGCCCAGCGACACCCGTCGCGTTCAGCACCGCAGTCGGCACCTGCGACGCCTCGATGGAGCTGACTCCCTGGATCCCGTAGGGGGGCAGGGCGGTGTTGTCCTTCAGGGCGGACAGCAGCGCGTTGGCCTGGGCGGTGCTCGCCAGGACGTACAGCTGCCCGTCGATCGGCGTGTTGTCGGGGTACGAGGGGAAAACCCGGAAGTCGATGTCGCTGGAACTCAGGCTGTGGAACTGCCGGAACAGCGAGAGCATGGTGCTCAGGCTGAGCCCCGAGTCGTGCGTGACCGTGCCCAGCCCGAGATTGATCAGGTTCGCGACCTTCACCGGGTTCAGCAGGGTGCCCGGGGTCAGCACCTTGTCCATCATCAGCTTGACGAAGAGCTGCTGGCGGGCGATGCGGCCGAAGTCGGTGTCGGTGTCCCGGTCGCGGACGAACGCCAGCGCCTGGTCCCCGGTCACCAGGTCGCAGCCCTTGGGTTGCTTGAGCC
Source organism: Actinomycetota bacterium (assembly GCA_036781065.1). GTDB lineage: Bacteria > Actinomycetota > CADDZG01 > JAHWKV01 > JAOPZY01 > DAIQBQ01. The sequence goes on along the minus strand of DAIQBQ010000064.1, from coordinate 10,877 downwards.
CGGAGTTGGGGTCCCAGACCGCCTGGTTGAAGTACACGCCGACCCCGCCGAGTGCGTTGGTGAGGGTGCGGAAGCTGTCGAAGTTGATCTCGACGTAGTGGTTGATGGTCAGCCCGGTGACGTTCTCGATCCCCTGGACCATCGCGCTGACCCCGTTGTTGTAGTAGGAGTTGATCTTCGTGTAGCCCCCGCCGGAGAGAGCGGGGACGCGCAGGTCGCGGGGGATGTTGACCAGCACCGCCTTGCCGGCCGCGGGATCGACGTGGAGGATGGCGATGGTGTCCGCCCGCTGGGGGCTGCTCTGGTCGACTCCGGTGGGGTCGTAGAGCCGCTGGTCCTGGGCGTTCAGGACCTGGCGGGTGTCCGACCCGACAATGAGCACGTTGAACGCAGCGGCGGCACCGCTCGCCGCGGTCTGCTGGGCCGCGCAGGAGCTACAGGCGACCGCTTTCTCGTCGATCTTGTGCTTGGCATAGAAGAAGAAGGCGACGCCGGAGATGAACAGCACGACCATGAATATGGCAATGGCGGCAACCATCCGCCGGGCCCACAGCCGCCGCCGGGTGGTGCGGTGACGCTGGCTTGCGGGCCGGCTCGACAGCCAGCCCCCCCTGGGATGCCTGCCCCGGCGCTTGCCCCCCGGCCGGGCCGGGCGCACCAGGGGCTCGGCGGTCCGGGGCGGCTTCGGCTCCGTGAGGACCCGGGCGGGGGCCTCTTCGAGGATGCCGAGCTCAACGAAGAAGGAGTCGTCCTCCTCCTCCGTGAAGTCCAAGGGTTCCCGATCGTCCATCGGCGGGCTCCCGCTCACACCCTACTCCGGTCCCCGGCGGCCACCGGAGGACCGATTGTACGTTCCCGCCCGGCTTTCCCTCACCTCGGGCGACGTGCACCGCAACCGGGGCGCGGGGGCTGCACCGCCAACGGGCCACGAGTATTGCCCAGGACTCCTGGTGGGGGTCGGATTTCCTCAGCCTCCCTTAAGGACAATGGCGCGCGGGCAGGTCCCGCTGTCCTGTTTTCCGGGCGGAATCCGGCGCGAATCAGGACAGTTGGGGCTAGCCAGTTGCGGCCCGGCGGTACGCCTCGATGGTCAGCCGGGCAGTCTCGGACCAGCGGTAGCCGGCCGCCCGCGCTCGTCCCCGCTCGATCGCCACCGCCCGGGCCTCGCCGTCGGTGACCGACCGGCGGATGGCCTCGCCAATCGAGGATGCGTCCAGCGGGTCGCACCAGAACGGGGCATCGCCCAGGACCTCGGGCAGCGAGCCGGCCCGCGCCGCCACGACCGGCACCCCCGCCGCCATCGCCTCCAGCGGCGGGAGGCCGAAGCCTTCGTACAGCGACGGGAAGACGAAGACCTGGGCGGAGCGGAGCGTTGCGGCCAGTGCGGCATCGGTCAGGTACCCGGTCACGGTCACCCGGACCCCGCCCGCCAGCGTGTTGACCCCCTCGTGCAGGTCGCTCTCCCCCCATCCGGCGGGCCCGGCGATCACCAGGTCGAGGCCCAGGTCGCCCAAGCCCTTGAAGGCAGCCAGCAGCCGGCCCAGGTTCTTGCGGGGCTCGCGAGCGCCGACGAACAGCGCATAGTCGCCGCCGGCCGCGGGGGCCGCGCCGGCGGGCACCACCGCCTCCCGCACCCCCTCCGGCGTCACGACGATGCGCTCGCGGGGGAAGGACAGCTCGGCGGTGACCTGCTCGGCGATTGTCTCCGACGGGGTCACCACGACTGCCGACCGGCCGAGCACCTTCGGCACGATCCACCGGTAGCGGCGCACCGCCGGCGTGCACCACTCCGGGTGCAGCAGGAAGGTCAGGTCGTGGATCGTCACGACCCCGTTGGCCCGCTGCAGCGGCGGTACCCAGAAGTTCGTCCCGTGCACGGCATCGGCCCGGCCCACCAGCCATTCCCCCGGCGGGAAGCGGGCGACCTCCCAGCCGGCGACGGCCGCCCGGGCAGGGACCATGACCCGGCGCACGGTCAATTCGGGCGGGGCGGACCGTTGCCGCCCGACGGCGAACAGGCGGAGCTGCGGGCCGCCGTCAACGGCGCTCAGCTCCCGGTACAGCTCGGCGGCATAGTGCCCCACGCCGGTCAACGGGTTGAGCAGCGGGGCGGCGTCGTAGGCGACTCGCATCGGAGGGGTATCCTCCCTCGCCATGCGCATCGGCGTGAACCTGCTGTTCGTGGAGCCGGGCGAGGTCGGCGGCTCCGAAGCCCTGCTCACCAACCTGGTCCGGGCGGTGGCGTCGGCAGGGCAGGACCTGGTCCTCGCCACGATGCAGGGGTTCCGGGCGGCCCACCCGGACATCGAGTCGGTCGCCGAGATCGTCGAGGTCCCCTGGCGGTCCAACTACCGCCCGCTGCGGATCGCCGCGGAGCACACCTGGCTGGCCGCCCTGGAGCGCCGCCGCCACCTCGACGTCATCCATCACGGCGTCGGCACCGCCCCCTACGTGAAACCGCTCCCGACCGTCGTCACCATCCACGACATCCAGTACCGCCACTACCCCGAGTACTTCCACCCGGTGAAACTGGCCTGGCTCCGGGCCAACGTCCCGCACGTGGTGCACCATTCGGAGGTGGTCACGGTGCCGTCGCAGTTCGTGCGGGAGGACGTGGTGGACGCCTTCGGGGCCGACCCGGATCGGGTGGTGGTCGTGCCGTTCGGCTCGAGTGGCCTGCTCGCCCCGTCGGCCGGGCGGGAGGAGGTGCTGGCGGCCCGCGGGCTCCAGCGCCCGTTCTTCCTGTTCCCGGGGCGGAGCTACCCGCACAAGAACCACCGCTTCCTCGTCGAGGCCTTCGCCCCGCTGGCCGGCGATGCCGACCTTGTGCTGACCGGACCCCCCGGGCGGTGCGACACCGAGATCGACCAGACCGCCGCTCAGTACGGCTGCCCGGAGGCGGTCCGGCGCCTCGGCCTCGTGAGCCGGGGCGAGCTGACCGCCCTCTACGAGGCGGCGACGGCGCTGGCCTGGCCCTCCCGCTTCGAGGGGTTCGGGGTGCCGGTGCTGGAGGCGATGAGCGCGGGTTGCCCGGTCGTCGCCTCCTCGGCGACCGCCATCCCGGAAGTCGTCGGCGACGCCGGCGTCCTGCTCTCGCCCGACGACAGGGAGGGCTGGACCGCCGCCCTGGAGCGGCTGCTGACCGACCGGGCGCACCGGGCCGACCTCGTCGCCCGCGGGTCTGCCCGGCTCCGCGAGTTCTCCTGGGAACGGTCGGGGGCGCTGCAGATCGGCGCCTACGCCCAAGCGGTGGCGGCATGAACAACGCCGTCGCCGTCGTGTTCGTGGCGACCAACGAGCGCGACGAACTGCTGTGCGCCCTGGAGTCGCTGGATGCCAACCCGCCGAAGCACCCGCTGCAAATCGTCGTCGTCGACAACGCCTCGACCGACGGGGTGTGCGAGGCGGTGCGTGCCCGGTGGCCAGCGATCCCGGTCGTCAGCCAGGACTGGCGGCAGGGCCTGCCGACCAACTTGAACCGCGGCATCCGGGCGACCTCGGCCCCATTCGTCCTGGTGTGCAACCCGGATCTCAAATTCGAGCCGGGGTCGGTCGACGCCCTGGCCGACTTCCTGGAGGCAACCCCCCGGGCCGGGATGGCCGCGCCGAAGCTGCTGTCGCCTGCGGGCGACGTGCGGCCCTCCGCCCGGCGCTGGTACACCGTGCCGGCGCTGCTGGCGCTGAAGACGCCGTGGACCCCGGCGGAAACTCCGGCGGCAGTCGCCCGCAGCGTCTACGCCGACTGGGACTACCTGGAGCCCAGGCAGGTCGACTGGGTTCCCTGCCCGGCGACACTGCTGCGCCGGAGCGCCCTCGCCGAGGTCGGCCCGATGGACGAGCGCTTCCGCTTGTACTTCGACGACGTCGACATCTCGCTGCGGATGCACCTCGGTGGCTGGGAGGTGTGGTGCGTGCCGGGGGCTGAGGTGGTGCACTTCGAGCGGCGCGACAGCACCAGGTTGCTGACCCGCCAGTGGCGCTGGCACCTGACCTCGCTCAGCAAATTCGCATGGAAGTACAAAGGGCTCGGGCCGCCGGGGGTAGCCCGGAGCTGAGCCGCCGGGGGTAGCTCGGAGCTGAGCCGCCGGGGGTAGCCCGGAGCTGAGCCGTTGGGCGGTCGACCGGGCGGCCCGGGCGGCTGATCAGCGGCGGTACGTCCGGGCGATGGCGCTGCTCACCGGAGCGGCGGTGTCCCGGGAGCAGGCCGCTGCAGGTAGTGCTCGAGGAGCGCCCCGACTTTGCCGAGCTCGGCGGGGTCGACGAGCCGGGGCTCCCCGAGCAGGCGGGCCCGGTAGTACAGGGCGCACAGCCACTCCAGCAGGATTGCCCGGCCGTAGGCCTCCTCGAGTGTGTCCCCGATCGTCACCGCGCCGTGGTTACCCAGCAGCGCCGCGCTCCGGCCGTCGAGGGCGGCCGCCACGCTGGCGGCCAGTTCGGCGCTCCCCGGGGTGGCGTAGCCGGTGACCTGCACCGGGCCGCCGAGCGTCGCCACCAGGTAGTGCACCGCCGGGAGCTGGTCGACGACGGTCGCCAGCACCGTTGCGTAGGGGCTGTGGGTGTGGACGACCGCCCGGGAGCCGGTCGCCGCGTAGACAGCCAGATGCAGCGGCAGCTCGGTCGACGGGGCCAGCGGGGCCACCACCGGCTCCCCGCTGCGTGAGACGACGCACACAAAGTCGGGATCGAGGTCGTCGTAGCCGACGCCCCGCGGCGTGATCGCCAGGCGGTCGTCCCGGCGGGCACTGAGGTTGCCGCTGGTGCCGACCGCCAGCCCGTCCGGGACCAGCCGCTTGGCGAAGGCCGCCACCGACTGCCGTTCGGCCAGGAGCAGGGTGCTCACCGCTGCGTTCGCAGCGCCGCGGCGATCGCCGGTCCGAACGGAGGCCTGAGCACCCCGGCCTCGGTGACGAAGGCAGTGATCAGGCCCCCCGGGGTGACGTCGAAGGCCGGGTTCCAGACCGTGACGTGGGGGGCGGTGGGCACGCCGCCCAGGCAGCGCACCTCGTCCGCGGGGCGCTCCTCGATGACGATGTCCGCCCCGGTCGCCGCGTCGGGGTCGAAGCTGGCCAGCGGACCAGCCACGTAGAACGGGACGCCGCTGGCCCGGGCGAGGGTCGCCAGGCCGTAGGTGCCGATCTTGTTTGCCGTGTCGCCGTTGGCGGCGACCCGGTCGCAGCCGACGATCACCGCCTCGGCCCGCCCGCCCGCCAGCGCCGCCCCGGCCGCCCCGTCGGGGATCAGCGTCACCGGGATCCCGGCCTCGGCCAGCTCCCAGGCGGTCAGCCGGGCGCCCTGCAGCAGCGGGCGGGTCTCGCACACCAGCACCGACACCGGCTCCCCGGCCTCGGCCTTGAGGTAGGCCACCGCCAGTGCCGTCCCGATACCGGCCGACGCCAGCCGCCCGGCGTTGCAATAGGTCATCAGCCGGGAGGCCCCGGCCAGCTCGGCCCGGGCGGCCTCCCCGATCCGCCGGCAGGACTCCCGGTCGGCGGCGCAGATGCGCTCCGCCTCCGCCACCGCCAGCCTGCGGATCGCTTCGGGGGTGTCGCCCCCGGCGGCCAAGGCAGCCACCCGGCGGGCGGCCCAGGAGAGGTTGACCGCCGTGGGCCGGGCGGCGCCGACCTGGCTCGCTGCCAGGGCGAGGCGCTCCCGGGCGGCTGAGGCGGTCGGCGGCGGCTGATCGTCCAGCGCGAGGACCATGGCGAAGGCGCCACACACCCCCAGGGCCGGCGCACCGCGGACGGCAAGCCGCCGGATCGCCGCAACCACCTCGGCGACCGTGCGCAGCCGGAGCAGGATCAGCTGGGCCGGAAGTGCCGTCTGGTCGATGATCTCGAGGTGGTCGCCCCGCCACGCAAGGGCGGTGACCAGCGGTTCGCCCGCGCGGGCCACGGCGGTTAGACGCAGAACCAGTGCGAGATGCAGGGGCCCAGCACGACGAGCTCGCTCACGGCTGCCACCGCCATCACCGCGACCGCCACCCCCACCAGCACCCGCAGCACGGCCGTCATCCGCCGCCGTTTCACCCGGGTGGTGGCGGGGGGAGCACCCGCGACGGCCGGGGCGGGGATGGTCGGCATGTCGACCTCGTGAAGCATCAGGCTGGCCGCCGCGAGGTCCCACCGGCGCACCAGCACCCGCACCGGCAGGGCCTGGTCCCCGAACGGATGGAGCCACGCCCCAGGAAAACCGTTCAACGCGTCGAGCAGCGATTCGATGCCCTCCTGGCTGAGCCGCCCCTGGATCACGTAGGCGATCAGGGCGTTTCTGGCGACGGTCAACAAGGCCCAGTCGCTCCCCCCGCCCTGCCCGTGCGGGCGATCGGGTCCGGGGGGAGGGAGGTCTGCCGACAGGCGCCGCTGAGAACGGGTGAGCACCCCAGCCATCGCCTCCAGCTTAGTTCACAGCTGGGGGGCGCCGCCCCCCCAGCTCCCCGGGCCTCCGGCCGAGGTTTGAAGCTTGACCCACACTTTGCGTAGGCGCGGCTTCAAACCTCGCGGTGCTCCAACCCAGTTGGGCGGCGGAGCCCGTCCATAAGGATGGTCAGGTAGCGCTCCCAGAGCGCGTCGTCGGGCTCACCGGAAACCTGGTCGATCGCTTGGGCGATCCCCGAGTACAACGCCACCAGGTCCTGGGGACCGACGTCGGTCCGGATCGCCCCGCTCGCCTGCGCCCGCTCGACCAACTGGGCGAAGACCGACCGCAGCTCTTCCCTGACCGCCTTCGCCGGTGAGGGCGGGTCCGTTCCGGGAGCGGTGCCCCTCACCAACGCCAGGTACCGGGTGTGGACGCTGCCTTTGCGAGCCAGGTACCCGCGGAGGGCCATCCCCGGATCCTCGGCGTGGAGCGCCGCCCGGGCGTCGGCGAGCAGTGATTCCCACATGACGGTGAGCACCGCCTCGATGAGCGACTCCTTCGTCGGGAAGTTGCGGCAGACCGTCCCCACCCCGACCCCGGCCCGCTGGGCGACCTGCTCGATGTGGACACCGACTCCCTCGGTGGCGAACAGCTCCTCGGCGGCCTCCAGCACCCGTTCCCTATTGCGGACCGCGTCGGCCCGCCGGGGACGCTCCGGCTCCGTAACCATGCCTGCTCCCGCCCCGGTTTCAGGACTCTGGTTGACAAACGGAATCATCATTCCGTATCCTGCACGTAGCGGAATCATGGTTCCACTTATAGCACGGCGGAGGGGCTCCGGCCAGCCCGATCCGTCGGGTCCGGCCAACGGCCCTTCGACCCCTCCCGGTCGACCGCGCCCTTGAAGATCGTCTGGAGAAGCCTCTTGGAAAGCCCCCCTGGCGTTGCCGCAGCAGACGGCACCGCCCTTCGCCGCCGTTGGTGGACCCTGGCGGTGCTCTGCCTCAGCATCTTCATCGTCTTCGTCGGGAACTCGAGCCTGAACGTCACGCTGCCGACGCTGGCCCGCGACCTGCGCGCCACCACCTCGCAGCTCCAATGGGTGGTCGCCCTCTACTCGCTGGTGTTCGCCGGCCTGCTGTTCACGACCGGCGCCATCGGCGACCGCTTCGGCCGCAAAGGCGCCCTGCAACTCGGCTTCCTGCTGTTCCTCGCCGGGGCCGGCATGGCCACGCTCTCCCACTCGATGTGGGAGCTGATCGCCTGCCGCGGCGTGATGGGGGCCGGGGCGGCGTTCATCATGCCGTCGACACTCTCCATCCTGATCAACGTCTTCCCGCCCCGGGAGCGGCCGAAGGCGATCGCCATCTGGGCGAGCATCGTCGGCGCCGCCGGAGCCATGGGGCCGGTCGCCAGCGGTTGGCTACTCGGTCGCTATTGGTGGGGCTCGGTGTTCTTCATCAACATCCCGGTCATCGTGCTGGCCCTGGCCAGCGGCCACTTCCTGGTGCCCAAATCCCGGGACCCGCAGCACGCCCGGCTCGACCCGGTCGGCGGCCTGCTGTCGACCTTGGGGATCGTGGCGCTCGTCTACGCGCTGATCCAGGCGCCCGACCAGGGCTGGCTGGCCGGCGCCACCCTGGCCGCCTTCGGCTTGGCGGCCGCCACCCTCGGAGCGTTTGTCGCCTGGGAGCTGCACCACGGCGAGCCGATGCTCGACATGCGGTACTTCAAGAACCCGGCGTTCTCCACCGGCACCGGCGGCATGATCCTGGTGTTCCTGGCGATGTACGGGGTCATCTTCCTGCTGACCCAGTACTTCCAGCTGGTCGTCGGCTACAGCGCCCTGTCGGCGGCAGTCCGCATGCTGCCCATCGCCGCCATCATGCTGATCGTCTCCCCGCAGACGCCGCGGCTGTCGCAGCGCTTCGGCGCTCACCAGACCGTCGCCGCCGGGATGGGACTGCTCGGGATCGGCCTGCTGGCGATCATCGGGGTCGGCACGAAGGCCGACTACCCCTACGTGCTGCTGTGCCTGCTGCCGGTGGTGACCGGGATGGCGCTGTCGATGTCGCCCATGACCGCGTCGATCATGTCCGCCGTCCCGCCCCGCCGGGCCGGAGCCGGATCGGCGATGAACGACGCAACCCGGGAGCTGGGGGCTGCGTTCGGTGTGGCGGTGCTGGGGAGCCTGGCGGCGTCCCGCTACGGGGGCCAGATCGGCCACCTGGTGGCCGGGCTGCCTACGTCGGCGCAGGCAGCCGCCAAGACGTCGCTGGCAGCCGCCCTGCAGACCGCGGGGACGCTCCCCCACGCCGCCGGGGCCCGGCTGGCGGCCGGGGCGAACGCAGCGTTCGTCAGCGGGTTCCACCTGGCGGTGGCCGTCGGGGCGGCGCTGGCGTTCCTATCGGCGGTGATCGTCGCTCGCTACCTGCCGCACCGGCTGACCGTTGCCGAGCACCCGGCCGGGATGGCGGTGGCTATTGACGACGCCGGGGCCGGAGCCCCGGTGCTCGAGATCGATCTCGAGGAGGAGCCGGAGCTGGCGAGCTAACCGGGGTTGTCGAGCGGCTTCGTCGCTCCGGTGCCCTGGCGGCGGGTCGGCATCTCGGCCAGGTACAGCGGGTTGCCGTCGGGGTCGGCGAAGAACGCCAGCTTCACGAAGCCCTGGTCGGAGATCACGCCCCCGCCGCGGGCAGGCGCGAACTGCACGCCGCGTCCCTCCAGTGTCTCCACGGCCGCCTCGATCGGCGGGCTGACCGAGAAGCCGATCGAGATCCCCCCCACCGTCCCCGGCTCCGGCCCGCCGTGGGCGGACGAGTGCAGCCCGATGGTCAGCCCCTCCCCGGCGGCGATCATGGCCCAGTCGCCGCCGGCCCGGAAGGCCAGCACGAGGCCGAGGGTGTCGACATAGAAATCAACCGCCCGGTCCATCTCGGTGACCATGACGGTGGCGTTGCCGCCGTGGAGAACCGGCGCAGCGGGGTGCCCTCCGGGCCGAGGCCGGTGGGGATCAAGCTCGCTCATACCGGGGATTCAACCACGCGAGCCGGCGCCGGGTCGCGGGCGACGACCCACTCTGCCAGCAACTCGGCGAACCGCCGCCGCCCGGTAGGCACAACGAGGTGCGCACCGTCGGCCCCGCACTCGATCAGTACGTCCATGCACCGGAGGGCATCGCGGAAGCCGGCATCAGGGTCGGCATCGAAGGCATCGAAGTAGCCCTCGCACACGGTGTAACCGGGGATGCTGGCGGTGACCCGCTCAGCCAGCGCCCGGGTCTGCAGCGCCCCGGTACCGCCGTAGACCGGCTTCGTCCAGCCCTCGGCCTTCAGCCGGGCGGCGCAGGCGAGGCCGTCCTCCCCGAGTTGGGTGAACACGTAGTCGGCCGGCCTCCGCCAGGCCAGCGGCTTTTCCATCGGGGCGACGACCCCGCGCCGGAGCCCCGGCGGGCAGTCCTCGGCGAGCATCGACCGCACCGTCAGGTCGCTGCGCCCGTGGTCGATCGTGTCGCCGTACAGCAACAGCACATCCTCGATCCCGAAGGCACTGAGCGTCATCAGATCGCTACGGAAGCGCAGGTGGTTGCGGTCCCGGGCGTTGAGCGCCACGATCGGCGTGAACCCCTGCCGCCTGGCCTCGATCGCCAGCGCCACCGAGGACAGCGCCGGTCGCCCCAGGTGATTGTCGGGGATCAGGACCGTGTCGACCACCCCGCCGAAAATCTCGAGCTGGCGGGCGAACTTGCTCAGGTCCGGCTCCCTCGGGGGCTCGACTTCGTAGATGAGGCGGAAGCCGGATGGGGAGGAGGCGCTCACCCTCGCCCGCCGGACCGCAGCAGGCTTCGCGCGATCACGACGCGCTGGATCTGGTTGGTGCCCTCGTAGATCTGCGTGATCTTGGCGTCCCGCATCATCCGCTCCACCGGGAAATCCTTGATGTAACCGTAGCCGCCGAGCAGCTGCACCGCGTCGGTGGTGACCCGCATCGCCGCGTCCGAAGCAAACAGCTTGGCCATCGCCGCGATCCGGCCGGTGCGAGGATCACGGGCCTCGGCCATCGCCGCGGCCCGGTAGGTGAGCAGCCGGGCGGCCTCGGTGGCGGTCGCCATGTCGGCCAGCATGAACCGCACCCCCTGGAACTCGGCGATTGGCTTGCCGAACTGCTCGCGCTGGGCGACATAGGCGGTTGCCTGGTCGAGCGCCCCCTGGGCGATCCCGACCGCCTGGGCAGCGACGGTGGGCCGGGAGTAGTCGAGGGTCTGCAGGGCGATCTGGAACCCCTCGTTGACCTTCCCGACGAGCTGATCGTCGGCCACCGCAACGTCCTCGCAGATCACCTCCCGGGTGGGCGAGCCCCGGATGCCCATCTTCTTCTCGGCCCGCCCCAGCGAGAAGCCGGGGGCATCGCCGGGGAGGAGGAAGGCGGTGATGTTGCGCCCCTTCTCGCCGGCCGGGTCGGTGACCGCGAAGTAGACGTAGCGGTCCGAGATCCCGGCGTTGCTGATGAACCGCTTCCGC
>DAIQBQ010000063.1:1899-11912 GCA_036781065.1 Actinomycetota bacterium | reverse complement strand
TGTTTCTGGGGCCTGAGGCAGCGGGGCTGAAGATTGGCGAGGGGGACGGGCTGGGGCTCGGCGATGGCGAGGGAGAGGGGGAAGGCGAGGGAGAGGGGGAAGGCGAGGGGCTCGAGCTTGGGCTGGGTGGCTGGTTTGCTGGCGTCCCGGTGTGGGGCGACCGCGACGACACGCAGCCGGCCAGCACGATCAGGGCGGCGACCGAGAACGAGCACAGCGCGCGTGTCCGGAGCGGCAGACCCCTGGCGCGTTCCGGCATGAGGGGCTACTTCAGGGCGGCGACGATCAGTGCCGTGTAGGCCTGGGCGCCGGCCGGGCGAAGATGGATCCCGTCGTCCCAGAACCACTCCGGGTGGGCAGCGGCCACCGCATTCCAGTCGATGAGGTCGACCGAGGGATGGGCCTTGGCGGCCGCGGTGATCGTGGCGTTGTCCGGGTCCTGCCAGGGCCGGGGGACATGCACATTGAGCAGGACCACCTTGCGCCCGGCCAGGCGGTCGAGGACGCTGTTCAGCGCCCCGGGATCGATGGTGCCGTTGGTACCGACCTGGAGGACCACGTCCTGGCCGAGGGTGCCGGCGCTGAGCAGGCTGTCGATGTGGCTGAACGCATCCGGCGCCTGGCGCCCCTCGACGGCGTCGACGGTGAGATTGGGAACCGCCTGTTCCAGGTCGCTGACCGCGCCGAGCATCACAGAGTCGCCCACTGCCGTGACGTTGACGACTGCCGTGACGTTGACGACCCCGGCCGGCGAGGGGTGAGCGGGTGGGTGGGCGGCGCTGCCGGCCGCCGGGTGAGCGGCGGTGCCTGCCCGCGGGTGGCTCGAGGAGGCCGCCGAAGGCAGGGCGACGACCGGCTTGGCGTCGATTGCCGGCGGAGCACCGGTGGCGGCGGCCTGGTTGAAGAAGGTCGACAGGGCTGGCCCCGGCCGGGCGGTGACCAGGATGGCCGACAGCAGGATCGCCAGCGCCACGCCACCGCCGTAGGCGAGCACCGTCGGCCGCCACTTCGCCGGGATGCGCTTGATCCCCCGGAGGTAATCCGCCAGCCCCCGGGTGCGGATCGGCTGCTCGACGAAGCGGTAGCTCGCCTCGGCCGCCGCCGCAGTCAGGGCCAGCCGGAGCACGAGGTCCGGCCCGCTCGAGAGCCCGATGTCGAGCTGGGGCCGGGTGAAGACGTAGATCGGCCAGTGCCAGATATACAGTGCGTAGGAGCGGGTGCCGATCCAGCGCAGGGGCTCCCGGCCGAGCGCCTCGCCCAGCTTGCTTGCCGGCCCGGCCAACCGGGCGACCGCCACGACCGCAAGCGCGGCCAGGACGGCGAAGGCCAGGAAGCCACCCCGGTAAAGGCCCGGGCTGAACTCGCTGGTCAAGAGCATCGCCAGGCATAGGCCGATCAGCCCCACGCCGCCCGCCAGGTCGAGGAGGTAGTCCCATCGGCCGGTCATCCGCGCCGCCCGCCCGCTGCGGTGCCAGGCGCAGAGCAGCGCCGCTGCCCCGGCACCGAGGAGAACCCCCATGGCGTGGGTGTCGGTGCCCATGTACACGCGGGAGGCGTCCGCCCCGTAGGGCACGTCGGTGTGTACGGCGATGATGGCCATCCAGGCCGTCGAGGCCAGCGCCCCACCGATCGCAACGATGCCCAGCCCGGCCAACCGCCGGACCGAGTTGCGGGCCGCCAGGACGAGCCCGACCACCGCCGGCCAGACCAGGTAGAACTGCTCCTCGACCGCCAGCGACCACAGGTGCTGGAACGGCGAGGGCCGCCCGGCGGCCTGGAAGTAGGACACGTGCTTGACGATGAACCACCAGTTCGTCACGTAAGCGAACGAGGCGACGATGTCACCGCGGATCCGGGGGAGCTCCTGGGGCCAGAAGAGGACGATCGCGGCCACTGAAATCCCGAGCATGGCGAACAGGGCAGGGAGCAGGCGGCGAGCACGGCGCTGGTAGAACCCGGCGAAGTCGATGCGGTCGCGCCGCCCGATCTCCTCGATCAGCAGCGTCGTGATCAGGAACCCGGAGATGACGAAGAACAGGTCGACGCCCAGGAACCCGCCCGGGATCCAGGCGATCCCGGCGTGGTACAGCAGGACGCCGACGATGGCCAGCGCCCGGAGGCCATCGAGCCCCGGCCAGTACCGCCGCCCGAGCGGTTGGGCGGCTGCCCGGGGGTGTTCCCACGGCTTGACCGGCGGCGGGGCAGGCCGCGGGTGCGGGGCGGGTCGGGTCAGCGCTGTCTCGCGCAGCTTCTTCACCCCGGAGGTCCAGGCTTCACGTGATGCGGGGGTCGGCGGCCGCCAAGGCGTCTGCGGCGAGCTGCGCCCAACGCGGGAAAATCTTTTGTCAGTAGTGGTGGGTCCGTGCAGGCTCATATGCGCAACGAATTTGTAACTACAGGCGTGGGCTTATACAAAATTATTAGACGGCCAGAGGAGCATTAGGATAATCCCCTATTCGCCCCTTTTCCTAATGAGACACCGCGCGGCGTGGACGCGTTCCGGCGATGTGCCTAGCCGAGATTTTCCCTGGAATCTCCTGGCAAACATCGGGCTCCGGGCATGCCAGCGCCCGCCCCCGGGGATGCGGAGGCAGGCGCAGGCCGGCGCAGGCCGGGATGCCGCTGGGCCAGCGAGCGCCGTCGGGCGCCCGCCGGTGTGGCTACCTGGTCGGCAGCAGCTTGGTCACCTGGAACCCCAGGCCCAGGGCAAAGACCACACCGAGCAGCACCAGGGTCGAGTACAGCGCGGTCGCTCCGGTTGGCTCCTGGGTCCGGTGCGAGGCCAGCTTGGCCGCCGCCTGGGCCGAGTGCGACTGGCCGGCTGCCAACGCAGCCGGGACGTGGGAGGGTGCTGGTGCCGCTGGGGCGACCGGTGACGGGGTGGCCGGCGGCGCCGGGATCGGGGAGGCTACCGGCGCCGGCGCAGCGGCCGGCGTGGGCGGGGTGACGGGGGCGGGCTTCGGAGCGGCTGCGGTCACCACCGGCTTCGGGGCGGGGGCGACGGGCTTCGGGGCGGGGGCGACGGGCTTGACGGCGACCGTCGTGACCGGGGGTGCGCTGTTGATCTCGGCGAAGTCCTCGGTGATCCAGACCTGCCCGGTGGCGTCGATAGCGGCGCCGACGCCCACGTAGTTGTACTTGGGGTCGAGCAGGATCGCCATGTGCGGAGGGCTCGCCTGTATCGCCGCTTCGGCGTAGGACAGGTTGGTCCCCATCGCCACGTTCTCGCCGAGATAGACGGAGTCCATGGCGGCGTGGCCTTCGTCCATGTAGCCGCTGATGTTGTGGAACAGCAATCCCTGGGCTGCCATGTCCAGCGAGTGCGCCTGAGCGACCCCCGCCGCCCAGCTCTGCATCTGCACCGCGGGCGCGCCGGCGGCAACCCGAAGTGCGTTGATCCAGTCGAAATTAGCCGCCGCATCGACGCTGTCGGCGACGCTTGCCGAGGGCTTCATCAGTGCCGGGAGGGTAGCGGCCTGGGCCGGCAGTGCGGCCGAAGCTGCGCCAAAAACACTCCCACTTACCGCGAAGAGCGAGGTGACCAGCCAGACCGTCCGACGCATCTGCCGACTCCCTTGTCCAAGGAGCGACGGCCGGACATTCGGCAGTGCGAATGGTTTCGGCAGCTGGCTGTCATGGCCCTCAGCGGGCGGTAGACCCTATAGCTTTGCGTCGCTCCGTTTCCGGAGGTTTGCCTTTTTCGGTTCCAGACTTCGAAGGACTAGGTCGCGGTTTCCAGCTGGTCCTGGGCCGGTTGCCGGGTTCCTAAGTCTTTCACTGTTGGTTTCGGTTGCCGGAGGTTTTTGCTGAATAGGTTGGCAGCACCATCTCCCGCCCCCCCGTTCGGATGATGACCGATTCGTGCAGCACCGCCGGTCCGGACTAACCGGCGCGGGGGAGTGCCGAATTGGGCGATTGGAGGTAACCCGTCTGGGGGGTTTGAAGCTAGGGCTCGCGGCCCACCAGGCACAGCAACTCGGTCTGGCGGCTGGCGCCCGGCGGCGGCTCGATCTTCGGCCCGTAGACCCCCAGCGCCCGCCACTCCTCGACGTTGGGGACGACCAGCTGGAACAGCGCCTCGATCAGGCCGTCGGGCATCGTCGTGTCCGTGCCGATCAGCTTGGCGATGTCGTAGCTGCGGAACCCGCGGAAGCTGGTGATGTGCTTCAGGTACTGGGCGGCCGGGAAGTCCCCGTAGCTCAGGTGGACGGTCTTGGCCGGGTCGTCGAGCGCCCGGGCGGCGGCGACCGCCTTGGCGGAGATCGCCCGGAAGCTCCGCTTCGGGTCGGCGCCGAGCAGGTCGCCGGCGTAACGGTCACCGACCTCGGCGGCCGTCCGGCCGGCCAGGACGTCGGGGACCCAGGCATCGTCGAAGGCGTGGTAGTTGACGATCTTCCGCAGGTCCAGCTCGCCGGTGGCCCCGCCGGTGACGAACCACTCGGGCAGCGCCATCCCCCACTGGTCGCTGGCGATCCGGTCGACCACGTCGCACAGGGCCTCATCGGCGATCACGAATGCTTCCACCTCGGTCATCGGGTCAGCTCCCTTCGTTGTCGGAAATACTGCTCGGCGAGCCTCCCCGATATTGCGGACGGGATCGGTCCTGGATGCGCGAGAATCTGGGTGATCATGGCGGAGACCCCGGGGCGGCTGCTCCGACTCCTGTCGATGCTGCAGGCCCGCCCCAGCTGGACCGGGCCGGAGCTCGCCGAGCGCCTCGGCATCACCGTCCGCACGGTGCGCCGCGATGTCGACCGGCTCCGGCGGCTCGGTTACCCGGTCAACGCCGTTCCCGGGCCCGCCGGTGGCTACGAGCTCGGGGTCGGCGGGGTGATGCCTCCGCTGTTGCTCGACGACGACGAGGCGGTGGCAGTGGCAGTGGGCCTGCGTGCCGCTGCCGACGGGACCGTGACCGGGCTCGAGGAGGCCACGGTCTCGGCACTCGCCAAGCTCGACCAGGTGCTGCCCCGGCACCTGGCGGGGCGGGTCGCCGACCTGCACGCCACGACGGTCCAGCTGTGGGGCCGCCCGCCGGAGCGGGTCGATGCCACCGCTCTGGCCCTCGTCGCCCGAGCCTGCCGCCGCTCCGAGCGACTGCGCTTCTCCTATACGAGCCGGTCGAACGAGCGCACCGAGCGCCTGGTCGAGCCGTACCGGCTGGTGCGATTCGGGGTGCGCTGGTACCTTGTCGCTCACGACGTCGGGCGGGGCGACTGGCGGACCTTCCGGCTGGACCGGCTCGCCGATCCGCGCCCGACGGGCACCCGCTTCGAGCTGGTCGACCCGCCCGACCCCGGCGAGCTGGTGAGCCGGGGGGTGGCCGTCTCGGCCTACGATTTCGTGGCCCGGATCCGGCTGCCGCTCCCGCTGGACGAGGCGCTGAAGGTGATCCCGCGCACCGTCGGGGTCCCCGCGCCGGACGGGGAGGCGGCGACCGTCATCGAGCTCGGGGCCGACGCCAAGGCGATGCCTCGCTGGCTGGCCTCGCTGTCCTGCCCGGTGGAGGTGCTCGCCCCGCCGGAGCTGCGCGAGGCGCTCCGCCGCCACGGCGAGGCGCTGGCGGCGGCGAATGGGTGACCTGAGACCGCTGCCCGCCGTAGGGTTGCATGCTGATCCGGACTGGTAACGAGGAGATGGCCGTGGTCGCAGGGGCGTTGGGGATGCTTGCGGCTAAGAAGGTGACGGTCCCGTGGGCGGCTCTCGCCCCGTTGATCGTGCTTGGCCTGATCTTCGTCATCTACTGCTGGTACGACATTGCCAGCTCGCCCCGGGTCCGCTACCTGCCGAAGTGGGCCTGGGCGCTGATCTCGGTGGCCTCGGTCCCGATCGGCGGCATCCTCTACCTGCTGGTGGGCCGGGAGCATTGACCGGGGCCATCGTCAGCTCCACCGGCCTCACCAAACGCTACGGCACCACCGCGGCGCTCGACGAGGTCGACTTGGAGGTCCCCGAGGGCAGCGTCTACGGCCTCGTCGGTCCGAACGGGGCGGGCAAGACGACGCTGCTATCGATCCTGGCCGGCCTCCGGGTGCAAACCTCCGGAGAGGTGCAGCTATCCGTCGGCCTGGCCGATGTAGCGGTGTGCCCCGACGCCCCCGAGTTTGAGCCCTGGCTGACCGCAACCGAGGTGTTGCAGCTCTCCGCATCGCTGGCCCAGCGGTCGCCCTCCGCTCAGGCGATCGGGGCGCTGCTGGTCCAGGCCGGGCTGGGGGAGGCGGCGGGGCGCCGGGTCGGCAGCTTCTCCCGCGGGATGACCCAGCGGCTCGCTCTAGCGGCGACGATGGCCGGGGAGCCCAAGCTGATCATCCTCGACGAGCCCTGCTCGGCGCTCGACCCGGCGGGCCGGGCGGAGGTGCTTGATCTGATCAGCCACCTGGCCGCCCAGGCGACCATCATCTTCTCCAGCCACATCCTGGCCGACGTCCAGCGGGTCTGTACCAGCGTCGGGGTGCTGCGGAAGGGCCGGCTCCTCTACCAGGGAGGCCTGCAGGCGCTGCTGGACGAACACGCCGGGCCCCGGTGGATCGTGCAGGTGCGGGCGCCGGCCGCGCCGGTGATCGCGGTGGTCGGTGCGCAGCGGTGGGTCAAGGCGGTGACCGACCTCGGCGGCGGCAAGGTGCGGGTCGAGGCGACCAGCCTGGGGGAGGGGGAGGAGCACCTGGCGGGGGCACTCGACCGGGCGGGTGCGCGGGTGGTCTCGGTCGAGCCCGAGGCGCCGGACCTGGAGACGATCTTTTTGTCGATGACCTCCGGCGCCGCTGCGGACACCGGTGCCGCTGCGGACACCGGTGCCGCCGGGCCCGGGCAATGAGCCTGTGGCGGCTGGAGTGGCTCCGGCTGGTCCGCACCCGTCGCTGGCTGGTGCTGGTCGGGGTCTTCGTGCTCTTCGGGTTCGTCGGCCCGGTGGGCGCGCGGTACCTCCCGGATCTGGTCAAAAACGCCGGCCACGGCGTGCGGGTCATCGTGCCCAAGCCCACGCCGGCCGACGGCATCGCGCAGTTCATCTCCAACGCCTCCGGGATCGGGGTCGTGGTGGCGGTCGTGGTGGCGGTAGCCTCGCTCGCCTTCGACGCCAAACCGGGGCTGGGCGTCTTCTACCGCACCCATATCCGGCGGGCCCCGGCCCTGGTATTGCCCCGGTACCTGGTCGTTGCAGCCGCGTCGGTCGTGGCGTTCGGACTCGGGACGCTGGCGGCGGTCTACGAGACGGCGGTGCTCCTGGGCGGCCTGCCGGTGAGCACGATGCTGCTCGGGATGGGGCTTGAGTCGCTTTACCTGCTGGTGGCGATCGCGGTGGCGGCGGCGGCGACCGCCCTGGTCAGGGGGGTCCTCGGGGCGGTTGGGGCGGCGATTGGCTTCCTGCTGGCGATGCCGATCGTCGGCAATGTCCAGGCGGTGAACCGGTGGCTGCCCTCCGGCCTGTCGACCAGCATGGGCAGCCTGGTCGACGGCCGAGCGACGGCAGGGAGCTTCCTGCGCCCGGCGGTCGCCGGGGCGGTCCTCACCGTGGCCCTGCTGGGATTCGCCGTGAGCCGGGTCCGCCACCGGGAGCTCTGACGAGGGCCGGACTGCCAGCGGTCCCTCCCCCGAGCGACTCCCGGGGATGACCCGCGCGGCGCGACCAGCTGACCCCTGTCCTGTTTTCAGTACGGAAACCGCCTGGAATCAGGACAGCGCCCCCGAGGCCCTAGCAGCCGCGTCGGCGACCTAGCTGCCGGTGCCCGCCGGCTCCCGGGTCTGCTGGGCCGGCGGCTGGTCGGGGCCGCCGGCGGCCGTGGACCGGGGCATCACGTCGAGCCGGTAGGGCACGGCGGCGACGACCACGGACGGCTCGAAGAGGAACGCCCGCTTGAGCAGCAACGGGGTGTGGTTGTGCAGGGCCGCGTGCCACGGCTTCCGGATGACGAATTCCGGGATGATGATCGTCACGTAGGTGTGCGGCCGGGCGTCGAGGATCGCCCGCACGTAGTCGAGGGCCGGGCGGGTGATTTCCCGGTACGGGGACTCCAGCACCTCCAGCGGGATCCGGCCACCGACCGCCGCCGCCCACTCGTCCTGGAGCTCGGCGGTCTCCGACGGGACCGCCTCGATGTGTACGGCGTGCAACTCGTCGGCCCCGAGCGACCGGGCGTAGCGCAGGCCGCTCAGGCTGGCGTTGTGCACGCTGGCCACAAAGACGACCGCGACATGCCGCCACGGCTTGCTGAGCGTCCTCGAGCGGGCCGCCTTCTCGCCCGGCTCCAGCTGTTCGTAGCCCCGGCGCATCGGCAGGTTGGTCACGACGACCTGGGGCTCGGCAAGCAGCGCCCCCTTCATCCGCTGGAGCCGGCGCTGGCGGTAGAGGTAGGTGAGGCCAAGGTGCTCGATCGACTCCGGGACGATGATGTTGAGCAACTCGCCCGGCCCGATCTCGCGCCGGACCTTGCGCACATAGGCCTTGAGGGCGTCGGTGCTGTCCCCCTCGGCCAGGGCGACCTCGCGGACTTCGCCGGCGAACGGGGGCTGGGCCAGGAAGGCCCGGACGTCCTCACCCGGTTTGGCCAGCCGGACGACGCGGATCTCGGTCGGGAACACCCGGTGGGCGTAGGCGAGGGCGGCCCGGAGGCTCGGCTCGTCCTCGCGGGCGGGGATGATCACCCGCTGGCGCGGGAAGTCGAGCGGGACTCGCCGGGCGGGGTCGCGCAGGATCTCGCCGGTCTCGTCGTAGTGGCGGTGGATCGTGAACAGCAGCAGCAGGGTGAGCGGCATGATCAGCAGGATCACCCAGGCCCCCTCGGTGAACTTGGCGGCGGCGATGATGATGGTCATCACCCCGCTGACGATGGCGCCGAACCCGTTGATCACCAGCCCCCGCCGCCAGTTGGGTTCCTTCTCCCGGCGGTGGTGCACCGCCATCCCGGCCTGCGAGAAGGTGAACGAGGTGAACACACCGATGGCGTAGAGGGGGATCAGCCGGTTGACGCTTGCCTGGAAGACAATCACCAGGAGCGAGGCGACGCCGGCCAGCACGAGGATCCCGTTTGAGAACACCAACCGGTCGCCGTGGCGGAGCAGCTGCCGGGGCATGAACCGGTCGGCGGCAATGAAGCTGGAGAGCCGTGGGAAGTCGGCGTAGCTGGTGTTGGCCGCCAGCACCAGGATGAGCATCGTCGAGGCCTGCAGCAGCAGGTAGAGCAGCGTGCCGAAGCTGGTGGGGCCGAAGACCCCCTTGCCGACCTGAGCGAGCACCGTCTGGGCGCCGGTCGGGTCCGGGACGACCTTCATCTTTGCCGCCAGGATCGACAGGCCGAGGAACATGATGCCGAGCAGGCTGCCCATCCACATCAGTGTCGTGCGGGCGTTGCGCCACTCGGGGGGGCGGAACGCCGGGACCCCGTTGGAGATCGCTTCGACGCCGGTGACCGCGGCGCCTCCGGAGGCGAACGCCTTGAGGACGACGAAGATGCCGACCGCCTGCAGCTCCTGGTGGGGGAAGGGGTGGGCCACCGGGTGCAGGCCTCCGGTAAGGAATCGGTAGATGGCGGCGACGAACAGCAGACCCATCATCGAGATGAACAGGTAGGTGGGCGCGGCGAACATGCGGCCGGACTCCTTCAGGCCGCGGAGGTTGCCAAAGGTCAGGACGGCGATGAACAGCAGCGAGATCGGCACCCGGAAGGGAAAGAAGACCGGGAAGGCGGAGGTCAGTGCCGCCGTACCCGCCGCCACCGACACCGCGACGGTGAGGATGTAGTCGAGGAGCAGGGCCACTCCGGCGACCTGGGCCGGCGGCAGGCCGAAGTTGTCACGGGTGACCAGGTAGGCGCCACCGCCGCCGGGGTAGGCCTTGATCGTCTGGCGGTAGGAGAACAGCAGGATCGCCAGGACCGCCAGCAGCGCGACGGTGATCGGCACCACCATGGCGAAGATGCCGATGGCGGCGTAGTCGGTGAGGACCTTGAGGATCTCCTCGGTGGCGTAGGCCGATGAGGACAGGTTGTCGCTGGCGAACACCGCCAGAGCGGTCGGCTTTT
>DAIQBQ010000063.1:0-1885 GCA_036781065.1 Actinomycetota bacterium | reverse complement strand
GAGCCGCTCATGTTTGAGCCGCTCGGTGGACAGCGGAGCGCCGACCAGCATCCGCTTGAAGTGGCGGAACCGGCCCGAGATGTCCGGACGCAGCGTCGCCCGGCGCCGGTCGAGGTCGGCTGGTCCGGGAGTGGCCGCTGTTTGGGCGGGCTGCGCTGCAGCGTCGGTCGAGGTGCCGGCTCCGTCGGGGTCCGGGGCGGTCGTCACCGGCTGTGCCTCATCGCTCCCTGCCCCTGGCCCGGGGACGTACGTGCTCAGACCGCGTCATCGCCCAGCTCGCCGGTGCGTACCCGCATGAGGCGGTCGAGCTGGGTGCACCAGATCTTGCCGTCACCGATCTTCCCGGTCCGGGCTGCGGCGGCGATGACCTCCATCACCTTCTCGGCCTGGGGCGACTCGACCAGCACTTCGATCTTCACCTTGGGCACGAAGTCGACCTTGTACTCCGAGCCGCGGAAGACCTCGCTCTTGCCGCCCTGCCGACCGTACCCCTGCACCTCCGAGACGGTGAGCCCGACCACACCGGCTCCCCGGAGGGCCTCCTTGACCTCCTCGAGTTTGAACGGCTTGATGATGGCGGTCACCAGGTGGGGCATGGTCGTTATCTCCTGTCTCAAAATGCTGGGTGCGGACGGCTGATCGGGGTCGGCGACGTCGGGTGACGATATTCGGTTGAGCAAACCGTAACCGGTCGTCGCCTCGCTGGTGGTGAGGGCGGCTACCCTGGCGCCGTGCCGATTGATCCCGAGGTCCCGCCGAGCGCCGGCGCCCCGGGCGCTATGGACGGGGTGGCCTGGTGCCGCGCCCGGGCCGCACAGATCGACCAATGGCTGGTGGCGTTGTTTGCCGAGGCGACTGGGGCCGACGACGAGGGGTTGGCGCTGGCGGCGGTCGGCGGCTACGGGCGGGGCGAGCTGGCGCCGGGCAGTGACATCGACGTCGTGCTGCTGCAGGTGCCGGAACGGGTGGGCATCGAGCAGGTCGCCGAGCGGCTCTGGTACCCGATTTGGGCCCGCGGCGAGCGGCTGGGTCACAGCGTCAGCACCGTGAAGCAGGCGCTGTCGCTCGCCGCCGGCGACCTGGAGACCGCCACGTCCCTGCTCGCCGCCCGTCATATCGCTGGGGATCCGTCGCTGACCGCCGCGGTGGCGGCCGGGGCCATCGCGGACTGGCAGCGCCGATCACGCCACTGGCTGCCCCGGCTGGCCGATCGGGTCGAGGAGCGGCAGCGGCGGTTCGGTGAGGTGGCCTTCCGGCTGGAGCCGGACCTCAAGGAGGGCCGGGGTGGGCTCCGCGACGTCCATGCGCTGCGTTGGGTGGAGGCCGCCCACCGGATGCTGCTGGAGATCGACGAAGCCTCGCTCGGCGAGTGGTCGGCGGTGCTCGTGGGGGCCCGGGTGGCGTTGCAGCGGCTGACGTCGAGCGCCACCAACGTGCTCGCCCTGCAGGAGCAGGAGGCGGTGGCGGCCGAGTTGGGCGACGGCGGGGCGGCGGCCCTGATGGCCCGGATCGCCGAGGCGGCGAGGTCGATCGCCTGGACCAGCGACGACGCCTGGCGGCGGGTGCGGTCGTCGCTCAGCCGGTCCGGGTCCCGGCCGGGTCTCCGGCCGGTGGGGGAAGGGTTCGCGATCACCGACGGGACGCCGCCGGAGGTCGTCCTGGATAGCGGGGCAGCGGTTGACGACCCGGTGCTGGCGCTCCGGGTGGCCGTGGCGGCGGCCGGCTACCAGGCGGCGATCGAGCGCCATTCGCTGGAGCGGCTGGCGTCGGGCCGCTAGATGTACTACCCAGGGACGTTGGTTGGGTGAATGTGGTGACTCGCTGGAGTCGGTGAGCCAAAGGTGAGGACCTCCGGTTGCACAGTGGAGTTGCTTAGACAACCGCT
>DAIQBQ010000062.1:0-12262 GCA_036781065.1 Actinomycetota bacterium | reverse complement strand
GCCGCTACGGCACCGGGCTGGTGGCGCACCAGCGCCCAGGCCGCGGCGGATGCCTCGGCGAACAGCGCGTTGACGGTGGCGACGAGGAAGGTCACCCCCCACACCCCGGTGTAAGCGGCCAGCTGGAGCACCCCCGGGGCGTTGTGCTGCGAGTAGCCGAGACCGCCCCACGGGAAGCCGCCGAGCGGCAGATGGGAGCGGGCGTACTCCCCGGCCAGGAAGGCGACCGGGAAGGCGAGCACCGCCAGTCCCCGGGGCAGCCGGCGCCGGGCGATGGCGCCCAGCACCAGCGCCGCCACGACGAACGCGGTCTCGAGGACGACCAGGAGCAGGTAGGCGGCGAGGCCGAAGAGGTGGATCCAGGGAAGCAGCAGTCCGAAGAAGGTCAGCCCGAAGGCGGCCGATGCGACCGCTACCAGGCCCGCCCGGGCCTGCCGGAACATGACCGCCAGCGGTACCAGTGCTACGAACGCCAGCGGGCCCCAGTCGGCGGGGGGGAACGCCAACGCCGCCGCCGCCCCGCTCGCCCCGCCGGCCACCAGGGCCGCCAGCGCGGGCAGGGGGTCGCTCAGACGCAATCCTTGCAGAGCTGCTTTCCGGCGTCGGCGAGCTGGCTCTGGTGCTTGACCAGATGGCAGTGGCTGCACACGAACTCGTTGGCTTGCTTCGGGATCGGCCGGATCGAGAGCGTCTCCATCCGCTCGTCCGGGGTCAGGTCGAGGAGCGAGTCCTCCTCTTCCTCGATCTCGGCGACGTCGCCGCGCTTGGAGAGGATCTCCTCCAGGCTGGCCTCACCGAGCGAGGACGACTCGACGATGTCGTCCTCCTCCTCGTCGCCTTCGAGGTCCTCCTCTTCGTCTTCCTCTTCCGGCTCTGGTTCTTCAAAGATCTCGCTCATGGTGATCCCTTCCCCGCTGCCCCGTCGCCCTTGAGGGCGTGATTATGCACCTTTACGAAACCTGTGCAATGTCCATTCCCGGCCGGGGGAAACGCCAGCGCCGTTAGCGAGTATTCCCGCCCAGCCGGCGGCCGATGATCACCCGCTGGATCTGGTTGGTCCCCTCGACGATCTGCAGCGCTTTGGCCTCGCGGAGGTAACGCTCGACCGGATAGTCGGCGACGTACCCGTACCCGCCCAGGACCTGCACCGCATCGGTGGTCACGGCCATCGCGGTGTCCGAGCAGAAGAGTTTCGCCATCGACGCCTGGGCCGAATAGGGGGCGCCGGCGTCCTTGAGCTCGGCCGCCCGGCGGTAGAGCGCCCGGCCGGCCTCGATGCCGGTTGCCATGTCGGCCAGCAGGAACTGGATGCCTTCGAGGGCGGAGATGGGCCCGCCGAACTGCTCGCGCTGGGCGGCGTAGGCGGCGGCGGCGTCGAGGGCGGCCTGGGCCAGGCCGATCGAGACCGCGGCAATCCCGAGCCGGCCGGCGTCGAGTGCGGCCATCGCGATGGCGAACCCCTGGCCCTCGCCGGCCAGCCGCCGGTCGGCCGGGACGATGCAGTCGTCCAGGAGCAGTTCCCAGGTCGGCGACGACCGCCAGCCCATCTTCGACTCAACCCGGGTGGGCACGAACCCGGGCGCGTCCTTGTCGACCAGGAAGGCGCTGATCCCCTTCGGCCCCGGTTCCCCGGTGCGGGCCATCACCAGGACGACGTCGGCCTCGCCACCGCGGGTGCAGAACTGCTTGCGCCCGGAGAGCCGGTAGCCGCCATCGACAGCCTCCGCCTTGGTCACCAGCGCGGCGGCATCCGAGCCCGAGGAGGCCTCGGTCAGGGCGTAGGCGCCGAACCGCTCCCCAGCCAGCATCGCCGGCAGCAGCTCGCCCTTGAGCGCCGGCGACCCGAACCGCTGCAGGGCGTCGCAGGCCAACGTGTGGACCCCGAGCCCGACGGCCAGCCCGGCCCACACCCGGGCGAGCTCCTCGATGACGAGCAGGTAGCTGCGGTACGGGCGCCCGGAGCCGCCGTAGGCCTCGTCGAACGGGATGCCGGCCAAGCCCAGCTCGCCCAGCTTCCGGTACAGCGGGAGCGGGTCCTCGGCCCGGTCCTCGTAGCCCTCGACCGCCGGGGCCGCCTGGCGGCGGACGAACTCGCGGGCGATCGAGCGCAGGGCGATGTCGTCCTCGTCAAGCCCGACGTCCTCGGGTGGCGGTGCGGCCATGACTCGGACAGTATCGCGCGGCTGGGCTGGGGTGGGCCAGACTTGACTGATTTGCGACGCGGCCCGGCCGACCGCTCGTCCACGTCGGGGCGCAAGGCCGGTCGCTACGCTTTTGTGAGTAAAAACCGTCATATATGCGCGGTTTTTACTCACAAAAGGACCTGGAAGGCGAAGTGGCTCGCCTGGGCGCTGGCTGTCGTACCCCCTCCGTACGATGGCGGGCATGGAACTGCTCAGCGGGCCGGCGCGGGGCCGGATGCTGGAGGTGGCGAGGCGGTTGGCGGCGCCACTCGATCCCGTGGTTGCCGCCTGCACCTGGGTGCCGCCGGCCGGGCCGGGGGTGTGCTCGAGCTGCCATGCCGCCTGCCGTCCGGGCCGGGACCGGTGTTACGCCTGTTTCGTGACCTCGGGCCAGGTGATCCAGCCTGCCGCGGGGGTCACCCCCATCTCGCTGTTCCGAGCCGGCGACGGCCTCTGGCACCTGCTCCGGCGATACAAGGACGGGGCCACGGCCGCTGAGCGGCGCCGTTGCCGGCGGGGCCTCTCCCGGCTGCTCAGCCACTTCCTGTGCGTCCACCTTGCCTGCGCCGCCCCCGGGATGGGCGACGGCTGGGTGCTCACCGCGGTGCCCTCGACCCGCCGGCGGCGCGATCGCTTCCCGATGGAACGAGTGATCCGCGCGTCGCCGTGGCTGCGCCGCCGGTACCGGCGGACGCTGGTCACCGGCGCGCCGCCGGGACACAACCGAGCGGATGACGCCGCCTTCGCGGTGATCGGCGACGTCACCGGCCTCGAGGTCGTCCTCGTCGATGACACCTACACCACCGGTGCCAGCGTCCAGAGCGCAGCATCTGCCCTCCACCGGGCGGGGGCGCGGGTCGCCGGGGTCGTGGTGATCGGGCGGGTGGTCAACCCGGCGATCCCCGCCGAGGCCGGTCTCTGGGCTGAGGCCGCCCGCCGGCCGTTCCGGCTCAATCGGTGCTGCCACTGCGGGGCGGCCGCCGCGGCCGACGCCCGCGCCGCCGGTAAGCTATTGGGAGTCTCATGAAGCTCTCCTGGCAGTGCCGCGCTCGGGTCGAACCGGCAACGTGCCGGGTCCTGCGGCGTGCGCTGCCCGCGCTCCTGGCCCTGGTGGGCCTGGTCGCAGCCGGGTGCAGCTCGGCGAAGCCCTCGACGGCCCCCCGTAGGTCCCCCTCCGCTTCCCCCCCCTCGCTCGCCTCGCCGAGCCCCAGCCTCTCCCTCGCCTCCCCGTCACCCTCACCATCGCCCTCGCGGGTGCCGGCGCCTCCGCTGGCCCGGCCCACCCCGTCCAAGCCGCCGTCGCCCGCCCACACCGGAGCGAGCCCGGCGCCATCCCCGACCGGTGGGTCGTCCGTTCCTGCGACCATCGCCGTCCCGGCTGCCGGCAGCTACACCTACGCCCTCTCCGGGTCGTACCAGACGCCGCTGGCCCCAGCCGCCCAGCCCTACCCGGCGGGCGCCTCGCTGTCGACCGTTTTCACGATCAGTGGGACCCAGGTGACGGCGAAGGTCAGCTCCCCCCAGGACAACGCCAGCAGCTCGACCACCTGGACCTACGGGCCCTCGGCGGTCGCTATCACGGACTCCACCCTGACCTACGCCGGTCTGGCCAACTACGACTGCTCGTACACGCCGCCACCGACCGCGCTCCCCAACCCGCTGAAGGTCGGGTCGCTGCCGACCGCCTCCTGGTCGAGCGCCAATTGCTCGGGCGACGTGACCGTCGGCGTCGTCGACAACGAAACGGTCTCGGCCGCTGGCCAAACCTGGAACGTCTGGAAGGTCCAGACCACCCTCCACTACCAGGCGGAGTCCTCGGTCAACGTCACCGCCACCTCGACCGTCCTGTTCTCGGCCACGGCGGGCGTGCCGATCACCAGCGACACCATGACGACCGGCACCGTGGCCGGCCAGCCGTTCAGCGACCATCAGGTGGCGACGCTGACCAGCCTTCCGTGAGGGGTGCCCCGCTCGTCGAGTTGCGGGATGTCAGTCGGGTGTACCGGCGGGGCGAGGAGGTCGTGCAGGCGCTGCGGGGAGTCTCGCTCACGGTCGAGGCGGGCGACTTCGTTGTTGTCACCGGCCGATCCGGGTCGGGGAAGTCGACCCTGCTGCACATCATGGCCGGCCTCGACCGGCCGACTTCGGGCGAGGTGCTGCTCGATGGGTCAGCGCTGGCGTCGATGTCCGACGACGAGCTGACCCTGCGCCGGCGGCGCTCGATCGGGTTCATCTTCCAGTTCTTCCATTTGCTTCCGACGCTCGCAGCGGCCGACAACGTCGGGCTACCGCTGCTCCTCGATGGCTGGCCAGCCGCCCGGATCCGCGCCGAGGCGCTGACCGCCCTGGAGGCCGTCGGCATGGCGCACCGGGCCGGGCACCTCCCGCGGGAGATGTCCGGGGGGGAGCAGCAGCGGGTGGCGATCGCCCGGGCGCTGGTGATCCGGCCTTCGCTGATCCTGGCCGACGAGCCGACCGGCAACCTCGACTCCGGCTCCGGGACCGACATCATGCGCATCCTCCGGGAGGCCCCGGCGGCGCACGGGTCGGCGGTCGTGCTGGTGACCCACCAGCCAGACGCTGCCCTCCCCGGGGAGCGCACCGTGCTGATGCGCGACGGCCTGGTCGAGACGGTCGCCGTCCAGGCCTGAATCGGTGGCCGGTCGCACGCTGGGGAGGTCAGGACTCGGTGTGCCGCAAGGCCGTCCCCGGCTGGCTACCGGCCTCCGGCTGAACTGGGCGCTGAACTCCCGCCACCTGACCGCCCACCGGCTCCGGCTGGCGCTGTCGATTGCCGGGATCGCCTCGGGGGTGGCCCTCGCGGTGGCCGTTGGGGGGTTGACCACGTCGATCAGCGCGGCGCTCCGCAACGCCTCGCTGGCGGCGGCGACCAACGCCACCTTCGAGATCCGGCCCGTCACCGAGGTCAGCGTCCCGCAACGCGACCTCGACCTGGCCCGCGGCACCCAGGGCGTCCTGGCCGCCGCCGGGACCATCGAGGCGACGACCTACCTCCGGGCACACCCGGGAGGCGGCGGCGGGCAGGTCAGCGTTGCCCTGATCGGCTTCGAGCCGGGCATCCTGGCGCTCGCCCCGCGCTCGCTGGCCGGCGCCAACCTGGCCAATGCCGACCTGACCGGCCTGCTGATGCCGGCCTCGCTCGCCCGCAAGCTCGGTGTGTCCGGCCGCGGCCAGTTCCAGATCTACACCCCGCAAGGCTGGGTGACGACCCACCTCGGCGGCTATCTGGCCCCCTCCCCCGGCGGGTCGCAGTTCGTTGCCACCGGGCTGCTGACCGCTCAGGGCCTGTTCAACCGCCCGGGCCGGATCGACGCCCTGTACGTACGGACCGGCCGTGACGCCGCCACCGCCCGGCTGGCGCTGGAGCAGCGCCTGGGCCCGTCGGTGCGGATCGGCCCGCTGGCGCTCAGGAGCAACGACGTCAAGCAGATCACCGCCACGGTCAACGTCGTCCTCAACGTCGCCGCCATCGTCGCCCTGTTCGTCGGCGCGTTCCTGGTCTACAACACGATGTCGATGGCCTCGGTCGAGCGGGCCGGCGAGGCGGCGATCCTCCGGGCGGTCGGTGCCAAGCGGCGGCAGACGTTCTGGCTGCTGGTCGCCGAGGGGGCGCTGCTGGGGGCTGCCGGCTCGGTGGTCGGGCTCGCCGGCGGGTTGCTGCTGGCCCGGATCCTGCTCGCCCTCCGCGGGGCGGGCCTGGAGGACCTGCTCCCGGTCAGCGTCAACCACCTGGTGCTCTCCTGGCAGGACCTGGTACTGGCCGGTGTCGGCGGGGTGCTGGCCTCGATGGCTGCGGCGGCCGGCCCGGCCCGGCGCGTGGCCCGGGCGGAGCCGGCGGCCAACCTCGGGCCCCGGGCCGCGCTGGAGGAGCCGGCCGGGGTCGGGGGATGGCGCCCGGTGCCGGTTGGGCTGGTGCTGGTCGGTGTCGGTGCCGGGGTCGCCGCCTACTGGGTCCACGCCCCGAGTGCCAGCCTCAGCCTGCCGACCGGGGCGATGTTCCTGTTCGTCGGAGGGATCGCCGTGCTGGTGCGGCCGCTGGTCCCGGCTCTCGCCGGCCGGCTGCTCCGCCCGGCCGGGAACTCCAGGGCGACCTTGCGGCTGGCCGCCGGCGAGCTGCAGCGCTCCCCCGCCCGCACCGCCTACACCGTGGGGGCGGTCGTCCTGGCGCTGGCGCTGGTCGTGGGGGTGCAGGTCGACATCTCCTCGTTCCAGAGCGCCTTCGAGTCCGGGCTCAGCCGGCTGATCCAGGCCGACCTGATCGTCGCCTCGCACGACTGGGCACCCTACGGATCGAGCCTCGGCATCGACGCCGGTGTGGCGACCTCGATCGCCGGCATGCCCGGCGTCGCCGCCGCCTACCCGTCCAAGACCATGCTGACCACCTACCGCGGCCACATCGCACCGGTGCTGGCCATCTCCGAGGAGGGCTACGCCCGCTATGCCAGCGACGCCGCGCTGACTGCCCACGACCGGGCGATCAACGCGGCGATGGTCACCCCGGGGAGGATCCTGATCTCCGACTCGGCCGTCGGGCGGTTCGGGCTGCACGTCGGCGACAGGGTCACCATGGCCGCCCCGGCGGCCCTCTCGGGCACGGCGACCTTCACGGTGGGGGGGATCTACGACGACCCGTCCGCCGTGCTGCCCACCTTCTACGTGACCTACGAGGAGGCGCAGGCCGACTGGGGGCTGAACGTCGCCGACGTCATCGACGTCTTCCTGAAACCGGGAGCCACCCCGGCGGGGGTGTCCAGCGAGATCGCCCGCGCGCTCGGCCCCCGCTACGGGCTGACCCCGGAGACCAGGGCGCAGTTCATCGCCCGGCTGGCCGCCATCGTGTCCAGCCTCCAGCGGCTGATCGGCAGCGTCCAGATCGTGGCGGTGCTGGTCGCCGCCCTGGGCGTGGCCAACACACTGCTGATATCGACCTTCGAGCGCCGGCGCGACCTCGGCATCCTGCGGGCGGTCGGGATGGGCCGGACCCAGCTGCGGCGCATGGTCGTGCTGGAATCGCTGCTGCTCGGGGTGATGGGCGTCGCCTTAGCCTGGCTGGTGGGCACCGGTGTCGGCCTGTTCGCCCACAAGATCACCGAGATCCAGACCGGGCTCCGCATCCCGACGGTGATCGAGCCGCTCGCCTACC
The DNA here is from genome assembly GCA_036781065.1 of Actinomycetota bacterium. Lineage (GTDB taxonomy): Bacteria > Actinomycetota > CADDZG01 > JAHWKV01 > JAOPZY01 > DAIQBQ01. The sequence continues at coordinate 4,915 of DAIQBQ010000062.1, read as the reverse complement.
TCGCCGTGCTGGGCCTGGGTGTGGCCGCCGCCGTCGGGGCGGCGATCTACCCGGCGCAGCGGGCCGCCGGGCTGAACGTCACCGACGCCCTCCAGTACGAGTAGCTCCCGCTCGTACAATCCCTTCTCGTGGAGATCCGGGACGCCCAGGGCCACACCCTGGAAGAGGTGACGGTCCAGCTGGGCGCTGAGGAGGTGGCCGACCTGATGGTGGGGGCCTCCTCCCTCGACGACGGCAACGCCGATCACGCGGTCATCCGGGACGAGCAGGGCCACAGCCTCGCCCTGTACCTCGGCGAACCGGGCGAGGCCAGCCCGATCGACCGCCAGAGCGACTGGTGGGTGGGGCCGATCATCCTGGTCGTGGCGGTGTTCGTCATCGCCGGCGCCTACACCCTGGCGTCGGGGCTGATCCGCCTGCTGTTCCGCTGAGGCAGCCCCGGAGCAGCGCAGCTACCCACCCCGCCCTCAAGGAGGCAGTGGCGCGGGGGCGGGTCAGCGCCCTGCCGCCCCGCCCCGGCTGGCCTTCAGGCTCCCGACGATCATCGGTACCAGCGCGGCGAGTTCCTCAGCCGTCGGCGTCGACCCGTCCATCAGGTAGCGGTGGAAGACCGGCCCAGCGATCATGTTCCGGGCCAGCGCCGGGTCCTGCGGCTCGATCTCGCCCCGGGCGACCGCCCGGCTGAGGATCTGGTCGACGAAGCCGCTGCCTGGCGCCCCCAGCCGTTCCTGGACCAGGCGGCGGAGGTCGGCGTTGCGCACGAACTCGCCGATCAGCCCGTACAGCAGCGTCCCGGGCTCCTGGTTGAACTTGGCGACCAGAACGTTGAGCACAAAGGCGATGTCGCCCTCGAGGCTTCCGGTGTCCGGGAGCTCCCAGCCGGAGTGGAGCGACGCCAGCGCCGCCCCGACAAGGTCCTCCTTCGAGGACCATCGCCGGTACAGCGTCGCCGGTGAGACTCCGGCCCGGTGCGCAACCCCGAGCATCGACAGCGACGCGTAGCCCTCCTCCTGGAGGAGGGCCAGGGTCGAGTCGATCAGGGCGCGGTCGGCCGCGGCGCTGCGCGGCCTGCCGCTCCCACCGTGTCCCGATGAGGCCCTGGCGTCGCCGGCCATCGCCCGTTACCCCCCCGTCGCCGGCAGCGTGGTGACCGCCGGCTCCTCGGCCAGTGCCGCCAACTCAGCCACAGCCTCGCCAGCCACCGCCGCGACCGGGACAGCGACCTCCTCGCCGAGCGGCTGGGCCGGGTCGGCAAGCTCCGGCGCCACCCCCCGCCGGCGGGCGGCGGCGGGGTCGTCGTCGGCCCGGGCCGGCAGCCAGATCAGGGCGACCAGGGCACCCAGGAGGACGAAGACCGAGCACACCACCGCCGTGAAGTGCATGGCGCCGACGAACGACGTCGACGACTGCGCCTTCAGCTGCGCCGACAGCGCCCCGGCTGCGGCCGGAAGCTGGTGGCGGACGATCGCCACGTTGCCGATGCCCGCCCGCACGACGCTACGGGCCGCCGACGGCAGGGCAGCGAAGCTGGCGGTTGCGGCGACCTTCGACCGGTACAGGGCGCTGGCGATGCTGCCCAGGATCGCCACGCCGAGGGCGCCGCCGACCTGGCGGGTCGTGTCGTTGACTGCCGAGCCGACCCCTGCCTTGGCCAGCGGCAGCGAGCCCATGATCGAGTTGGTCGCCGGGGTCATCACCAGGCCACCACCGATGCCGAGCAGCCCGAGGGCGAGGGCGACGAGCGTGTACGGGGAACCGGCCCTGGCCAGCGCGAGCACGCCGACCCCCGCCGCCGCGATCGCCATCCCGACGACCACCGTGACCTTCGAGCCCAGCCGGGCGTCGATCTTGGCGCTGGACGGTGCGGCGATCGCCATCGCCACCCCGACCGGGATCAGGGCCAGGCCGGCGCTGAGGGTCGAGTAGCCGAGCACCGACTGCAGGTACTGGGTGAGGAAGAACATCAGGCCGTTCAGGGCGAAGAACGCCAGGGTGATGGTGAGCGACGCCGCCGTGAACCGGCGGTCCTCGAAGAAGCGCACGTCGAGCATCGGGTGGTCGGAGTGCAGCTCCCAGGCGACGAAGCCGCCGACGACCGCCAGCCCGGCGAGCAGTGTGCCGATGACGGTGCTGGAGCCCATCCCGACCGTCGGGGCCTCGATGATGGCGTAGAGCACGAGCGAGAGCCCGACCACCGACAGCACCGTCCCGACCGGGTCGAGCGGCGTGGCGTTGGGGTCCTTGCTGGTCGGCACCACGAACTTGCCGGCGATCAGGGCGATGGCCACGACGGGGACGTTGATCAGGAACACCGAGCCCCACCAGAAGTGCTGGAGGAGGATGCCGCCGATCGTCGGGCCGGCGACGATACCGAGGCCGGCCACCGCCGCCCAGAAGCCGATCGCCTTGGCCCGCTCCCGGTGGTCGGTGAACACATTCGTCAGGATCGACAGCGTGGCCGGCATGATCAGGCAGCCGCCGAGGCCCATGACGGCCCGGCAGGCGATCAGCAGGTTGGCCGACCCGGAGAATGCTGAGGCCAGCGAGCCGAGCCCGAAGATGACCAAGCCCGTATTGAGGGCGCCCTTGCGCCCGAACCGGTCGCCCAGGCTGCCCGTTGTCAGCAGCATCGAGGCGTAGACCAGGGTGTAGGCGTCGACCATCCACTGCAGCGACGAGGTGCCGGCGTGCAGGTCCTTGGCCAGGGTCGGCAGCGCTACGTTGAGGATGGTCAGGTCCATCCCGATGATCAGCAGGCTGAAGCACAACGCGACCACCATCCACCAGCGTCGTGCGTAGATCGTTGCGGCATCCATGGGGAGGTCCTTTCATTTCAATACGGTATACCCCTGTATCGTAATGGGTCCGCGGGGAGCCGTCAACGGCTGAGCGGTTGCCTTCAGCGACAGATTGTGGAGATTTTTCGCCGTAGCCTGTAGGTCGGGGAAATACGCGGAAGGACAGAGAGGTGAGGACGTTGAGCAACGAACGAACGGCGCCGGACACGAAAGGTGTCACCGCGCAGGTGCTTGCAACGGTTGACCTGGGCCCGGAAATCAAGGAGATGGCAGGGCGTCAACTTCGAATGCGCATGTTCAGCTTCGAGCCGGGAGCCGTCTTCGGCCCGATTCACGACCACAAGGACCGACCAGGCATCGTCTACGTACTGCAAGGAACGATCACTGACCATCGAAATGGAGTCGCTACGGACTATGGGCCTGGAGTGGGATGGCCGGAGGATAGGAACACCACACACTGGCTGGAGAATAGAGGAACGACATCGGCGTTGGAGATCTCCGTCGATGTTATTCGGTCCGATCAATAGCGTCTGGCGTGGCGCGCCAGCACCACAACTGCCCCTCGAAATCCCTAAAGCAGGCCGGCGCGGCCGCAGGCCGGGAGATGGCGTCGCGGTCTCCGGCCCCCAGGTCGAGCTCAACCCCGAGACCACCCGGGCCCGCGGCATCGCCGCTGGCGACTGGGTCCGGGTGGAAACCTCGCTCGGGTCCGCGCGCGCCCGGGCCAAGCTGAACCCGAGCCTGGACCCCCAGGTCGTGTGTGGCCAGCACGACTGGTGGCAGGCCTGCCCGGAGCTCGGTCGGGAGGGGGCCCGGGCGATCGCCTCCGCGCCCGTCCGGCACCGCCGCTCGTCGACGGGACGCCCCGCCTTGGCGATCCCTTCGGCCGCCTCCCGGAGAAAGGCCAGCGCCTGCCCTGGCTCCCCTTCCGCCAAACGCAGCTCGGCCCGGGCCTCCCACACGCTTGCAGACCACGGGCCACCCCGCCGCATGCGACGATGCGCTCGGCCATAGCCTGGTGGCCTCGGCTCCGGGTGAGGTCACCCCGGCCCGGGCACAGCCAGCAGCGGCCTGCAGTCGATAGCCGATCGAGCACGGGTCGCAGACCTTCGTCGTGTTGGCGAGCTGGCGCTCGGCGAGGATCCGCGCCGTTGAAGCTCCATGACGCTTGCGCCGTTCCGCTAAACGGCAACCGGGTTCAGCAGGCGGCCGAGGTTGGCCGGGTCGAAGAACCCGGTCGGCGACACGGTCCCGGCCACGACGCTCACAAAGGCGTCCATCTGCCGGGTTGCCCACCAGGGCCCCCAGCAGCTGTTGCATCTCCGCCGGGGGTGGCAGCCGCCCCGAGGGCCTCGCGGAAAAGGGCGTTCTTGGCGTCGCGGTCGCCTTCGAACATCCCGCGGGTCAGCGCCACCCAGCCCAGCTGGGGCGACCCCGGGGAGCCGGCCGCCAGGGAGTTGGCCCGGGAGATCCAGCCGGCACAGACCGCCAAGTCGCCCACGAGCTGGCCGTACATCCCACCGAGAGTCCGGGCCACGCGGACCGACCCGAGGGCATCCCCGCCGTCGCGGTAGGCGGCGTAGGCCCGCTCCCAGAGTTCGATCGCCTGGGAGTACTCGTACTCGAGGTAGCAGGTGCGGGCGAGACCCTCGAAGGTCTCCCCCGAAGGCGAAGCCGCGTGAGCCGGTGCGAAGATCGCTCGGGCGGCCGGCGCCTCCCCCGCCCGGAAGGCTGCCCAGCCGGCCTGATGCTCCACCGCTACCCCCCTCCCACCGCTTGGACCATAAGGCGCCCCAGCGCGGCGGCCGACTCGAGGTGGCCGCCCCGGGCCGCCAGCTCCTGCGCCCTTCCGATCAAGTCTGCCGCCGCCCGATCGCCACGGGCAACGGCCAGCTCCGCCTGTGCCCACCGGGCGTAGTAGTGGCAGAACGGTACCTCCGTCCGGAGCGCCTCGGCGATCAGCTCCTCCGACCCGACCGGCTGGCCGGCGGCGATAAGCGCACGGGCGAGCAGCGCCGAAGCCCATCCCAGGAAATGGGGTAGGTGCCGGTCGGCGGCAATCGCCCGGCTGCGGCGCAGGGGATCGATCGCCGCCCCCGCCGCGCCGGCAAGCCGGG
>DAIQBQ010000061.1:0-12518 GCA_036781065.1 Actinomycetota bacterium | reverse complement strand
CGGCCGATGGAGCCGGTCGAGCCCAGGATCGCCACCTGGACCGGTTCACTCGAGTCGCCGAAGACGTCCTCAAACAGCGGGGCGTCGTCGTAGGCCGCCCTGCCGGCGGCCTTGGCGTCAGGGTCACGCGCCACGTTCACAGCTTCCCGAAGATCCGGAGCGACAAGTAGGCCACGGGGACGCAGAACAGGATGGCGTCGATGCGGTCGAGGACGCCGCCGTGGCCGGGGAGGATCGAGCCCATGTCCTTGATACCGAGGTCCCGCTTGAGCACCGACTCGAACAGGTCGCCCATCGGGGCGGCGACCGCCACCAGAGCACCGAGCAGGACCGCGGCGCCGATGCTCCACGGACCGACCTGGGGGGCGATCGCTCCCGACAGGACGATCACCGAGGCGGTGGCCACGATCGCCCCCTCCCGGGTCTTCTTCGGCGAGATCCTCGGCGCCAGCGGGTGCGTGCCAAAGAGGCGGCCCCCGGCATAAGCGAAGATGTCGTAGACCGCGGCGGCCCCGATCGTGGCCGCCACGATGCCCCGGCCGTCGTGGTGGGGCAGGGCGGCGGCGGCGAAGCTGGCCAGCAGCGGGACGTAGGCGACACCCACCAGCGTGACCGCCAGGTCGGCCAGCGCCCTGCCCTTGTCCCGGCCCCAGGCGTGCCAGACGACGCCCAGGGCCAGGGTCAGGATCAGCACGACTGGCGCGGCGGCCATCCCGCGCTCGTAGGCGGCCACCAGGAGGGTGGCTCCGGCGACCAGCCCGAGGGCCGTGGCAGGCTGGTACCCGGCCCCGCGCACCGCCAGATAGAACTCGCCCTGGGCGACCCCGACGACGACCACCAGCAGGCCGAGCAGCGGGGCGGTGCCGAGGCTACCGACACCGATGACGACGGCAGCCAGGACGGCGCCGGTGAGGATGCGCAGCTTGAGGTCGGAGCCCTTGCCCGCGGGTTTCTCTCCCGGCGGATCAGTTCTTCGCCCCCGCTTAGGCCGCGGCCGGGGAGTCCGATCAGCGGAGCCGCCGGTGGCGCTGTCGCCCTCAGGCGTGCGGGCCGCCGGCGGGGCGCTCCCGAACCAGCGCCCGAGCGAGGACCGCTTCCGGGCCGGGGCGCTCCCCGGGGTTGGCCAGCCGCTACCGCCGCCGGCGCGCAACGGGCGCGACCGCCCGGATATACCCCTGCGGTTGGCGTCCGGCATTCTCGGCACGATACTCCCCACCGGGGTACCAGGCGCGGCCTGGAATGAGTAGGCACAAGCGGGCGCGATGCCCCGCCTGCCCGACGCCCACCCGACGCTCTCGGGGACCGTGACGGTCAGATCTCGAGCAGCTCGTGCTCCTTGGCGGCGACCACCTCGTCGATCTCGGCGACGAAGCGATCGGTCACCTTCTGGAGCTCTTTCTCCAGGCGGCGGAGCTCGTCCACGGAGATCGTTCCATCCCGCTCGGCGTGCTCCATCTCCTCCTTGGCGTGGCGCCGCACGTTGCGGACGGCGACCTTCCCCTCTTCGGCCCGCTCCCGGACCAGCTTGATCAGCTCCTTGCGCCGGTCCTGGGTCAGCGGCGGGAAGGTCAGCCGGATGATCGCCCCGTCGTTGGTCGGGTTGATGCCGAGGTCGGAGGCGAGGATCGCCTTCTCGATGGCCCCGAGGACGCTGCGGTCGTACGGGCTGATCACCAGCATCCGCGCCTCCGGGACCGAGATGCCGGCGATCTGGTTGATCGGCACCTTGGACCCGTAGTAGTCGACGTCGATCCGCTCGACCAGCCGGGGCGAAGCCCGGCCCGTCCGGATCACCGCCAGCTCCTCTCTGGTGACCTGGAGGGCCTTGTGCATCTTGTCCTCGGCCCCATGGATCTGCTGGCTCTCTTCCACCGATCCCTCCTAATCATCTTTTGGGACGTTAGGACGCCCGGTGGGCGCCCACCCTGGTGCCGACGTCTTCGCCCAGCACGACCCGGCGGAGATTCCCGCCCACGGTCAGGTCGAACACGATGATGGGGAGATTGTTGTCCATGCACAGAGAGATTGCCGTCGAGTCCATCACCTGAAGCCCGCGGTTCAACACGTCGAGGAAGTCGACCTCGGTGAACCGCCGGGCATCCGGATGAAAGCGGGGGTCGGCGTCGTACACACCGTCGACATGGGTCCCCTTGAGGATCGCCTCCGCCCCGATCTCCAGCGCCCGTACCGACGCGGCGGTATCCGTTGAAAAATAAGGGTTTCCGGTTCCCCCGCCGAAGATCACGACCCGCCCCTTCTCCAGGTGGCGGATGGCCCGGCCCCGGATGAACGGCTCGGCGACCTCCTGCATCCAGATGGCGCTCTGCACCCGGCATTCGGCCCCGGCCTGCCCGAGCGCATCGGCCAGGGCCAGGGCATTGATCACTGTGGCGAGCATGCCCATGTAGTCGGCGCGGGCCCGCTCCATCCCCATGGCCGCCGCCTGGCTCCCCCGGACGATGTTGCCGCCGCCCACGACGACTGCGATTTCGACCCCGAGCGACTGCACCTCGGCCAGCTGCTTTGCCAGCGAGGTGACAACGGACCCGTCGATGCCGAACCCGTTGTCGGACCCGGCGAAGATCTCGCCGGAAAGTTTGAGCATGACCCGCCGGAAGACCGGCTTCACGCCGCCCGGCCCAGATCCAGGTGGGAGGGCGCCCCGCAGTGGGGAGGGAGCTGCACTGTCAGTCGTCCTCCCCGACCCGGAACCGGGCGAAGCGGCGGACGACGATGTTCTCCTTCACGCTGGCGCCGAGCTCGCTGACGATATCGCCCACCTTCCTCTTGCCGGACTCGTCCCGGACATAGACCTGCTCCAGAAGGACCCCGCCCTTGCCGGACAGGATCGAGCCGAGCTTGCCCTCGACGATCTTGTCCCGGATGTTCTCGGGCTTGTTCGCCAGCTCGTCCGAGCCGGCGATGATCTTGCGCTCGTTCTCGAGGAAGTCCACCGGGACATCGTCCCTGGACACCCAGCGCGGCTCCATCGCGGCGACCTGCATCGCCAGGTTGCGGGCCAGCTCCCGGAACTCGGGGGTCTTGGCGACGAAATCGGTCTCGCAGTCGAGCTCAAGCAGCACGCCGAGCTTCGGCGGCAGCCCGCCGACCTCGTGCAGGTAGGCGGCGGCGACCCCCTCCGAGGCCACCCGCACCTTGCGCTTCTCGACACCGGCCAGGCCCCAGGTGCGCAGCAGCTCCTTGGCCTGGGCGACATCGCCCCCGGCATCGGTGAGCGCACGCTTGCAGTCCATCATCCCGGCACCGGTGTCGTCCCGGAGGGCCTTGACGTCGGCAGCGGAGATTGGCTTGTCGCTCATCGCCGCCGGCCCCCCTCCTCCTCGTCCTTGTAGATCACCTTCAACTCCTCCTCGATGTCTTCTCCGGGGATGGGCTCGGCGTCGAGCAACGGCCGGACTTCCTCAGTCTCATCCTCCTCCGCCCCTGGCCGCGCCGGTTCTGGCTCGGCCGCGGCGGGCGGCTCCTCCTTGGCCTTGCGCACCTTTTCCGCTTCCTCCTGCGCCAGCTGGATCTCCCACTCGGCCGGCGGCTCCTCGCCACCAGCGGTGTAGGTGACGCCGGAGGCGGCGGCCGCCTCGGCGGCGGCGATCACCTCGGGCGGCCGGGCGCCAAGCCCGTCGGCGACCGCGTCGGCGATCACCCGGGCCAGCAGCGAGCCGGAGCGGATGGCGTCGTCGTTGCCCGGGATCACGAAGTCCACCAGGTCGGGATCGCAGTTCGTATCGACGACGGCGATGATCGGGATCCCCAGCTTCCCGGCCTCCTTGACCGCGATCTCTTCCTTGCGAGTGTCGATCACGAAGATGGCGTTGGGCCGGCTGGAGAGGTCCCGGATGCCGCTCAGGTTCTTCTGCAGCTTCTCCAGCTCGCGGCGCAGCCGGAGGGCCTCCTTCTTGGGCAGCTCATCGAAGATGCCCTGCGCCTCCTGGGTCTCCAGCTCGCGCATGCGGCGGATCCGCTTGTACATCGTCTGGAAGTTGGTCAGCATCCCGCCGAGCCAGCGGTAGTTGACGTACGGCATGCCCACCCGCTTTGCCTCGTCGGCGATGGCGTCGGCGATCTGCTTCTTCGTCCCGACGAACAGCACGACACCACCCTTGGCGGTGAGCTCCCGGACGAAGGTGTAGCTGGCCTCGATCCCCTCCATGGTCTTGAGGAGGTCGATGATGTAGATGCCGCTGCGCTCGGTGAAGATGTACCGGCGCATCTTCGGGTTCCAGCGACGAGTCTGGTGCCCGAAGTGGACCCCCGACTCCAGGAGTTGCTTCATCGTTACGACGGCCACGCCGCCCCCTTTCAGTTCTGGCCGGAGCAGGCTCCGGCCCCTCCGCCCACCGTTGACCCCGCTGTTCAAGCGAGGCACCCAAGGGTTTGTGGGCGTGCGTAGTTTCGGTTCTCGTGCGCGCTGTACTCCGCGGTGATTCTAGACAGCTCGCCTTTTAGTCGTGGCGGGAGTCGGCCATGCGCGAGCGCAGCTGCAGCACCGCCTTGGTGTGCATCTGGCAGATCCGGGACTCGGTGACTCCCAGCACCTGCCCGATCTCGGCCAGGGTCAGCCCCTCGTAGTAGTAGAGGGTGACGACGATCTTCTCCCGGTCGGGCAGCTTGTTGATCGCCTCCAGCAGGATCCGCTTCATCTCCTCGGACTCGAAGGCAGCCACCGGGTCGGCGGTGCCAGTGTCCTGCAGGGTCTCGATCAGCGGCATGCTGTCGCCCTTCTCGCCGCCGACGGTCATCAGCTCGTCGAGGGCGACCAGGGACACAAACGAGATCTGCTGGTACAGCGAGCGGAGCTCCGAGACGCTGATCCCCATCTGGCCGGCGATCTCCGGGTCGGTCGGCACCCGGTTCAGCTCGCTCTCCAGCTTGGCGATCGCCTTTTCGATCTCGCGGGCCTTGTAGCGGACCGAGCGGGGCACCCAGTCGATCGCTCGGAGCTCGTCGATGATCGCCCCGCGGATGCGGCTGATGGCGTAGGTCTCGAACTTGTTCCCGCGGCCCGGTTCGAATTTCTCGATGGCATCGATGAGCCCGAAGATCCCATAGGACACGAGGTCGGCCTGCTCGATGTTGGCCGGAAGGCCGCTGGAGACACGGCCGGCGACGTATTTCACGAGCGGCGAGTACTGGAGGATCAGCTTGTCCCGCGCCCGCGGCGAGGCGGTGAGTTTGTAGTCCTCCCAGAGATCGGCCAGCGCCTGCTTGTCCGGGTCGAGCTCAACCGTGTCGGCGGTTTGCGTGGCTCGCTGCGCTGCCGCGGTTCGGGTGCCCTGCGCCATTGGTTTCCCCACCAGGTCCCCCGGGAAGTGGCCGTGCTCCCCGCGTAAGTGTTGAGTGAAGCCGCCGCAACGAATCCTGCTGCAATCGAGTATAGGCACTGCCCAGGGCGCCCTCCGGCCGGTCCGTGCCCTCCTTTACCCACTCTTGGATGCCTCAGCGCCCACGCGGGCGCGTTTGCGGGGTGTTTAGTCCGATCTGAGCCTCATCACAGTCCGGTTCGCTTTTACGCTGAAGGACCCAATGAGAGAACTCTAACGTCAATTGAGAAACTGCTCGCCGTTCCGGGCCCGAAGGCGAGGGTAAACTAGCTCGATTCCGTTTTATCGTAGGTCGGTCGGGGGGCCGACGGGGGTATGGACGGATTTTTCTCAGACGATCCTAAAGACGCGCATCCACACCGAACGCTTGCCGACGTGCAGGCGCCTCCGGCGCATCCCATCTGGATTGCCCTGCTGGCCGCCGTCGGCGGGCTGCTCATCCCGGCGGCCGCGGCCATTGCGGCCGCAGTCCTGCTCGGGCCGCCCAGCGTCGCTCATGCCTCACAGCTCGCCAAGCTGGCCGGGGCCGCCCTCACCGCCGCCGAGGCGATCTTCGCCGGCCTGGGCGCCGCTGCGCTGGTCGAAGCCGGCTGGCGCCGCGTGGGTCTCCCCGGTTCCGGTCCGGCGAACTTCCTCCCGCTGCGCTACGCCCGTCACCGGCTGGCCAACAAGCACGTCAAGGAGCTGATCGAGCAGCTCCGGACGTCGCCCGCCCAGCCATCCCGGGAGTCGCTGCGGGCGTTGCTCGACCTGTCCCGGGAGATGGCCCGCCGCGACATCTACACCCGGGCGCACTCCGGCCGGGTGTCCCGGCTGTGCGTCGAGCTCGGCCAGCGGATCGGGCTGTCGCCGGAGGACTGCGAGATCGCCCGGCTGGCCGGCCTGCTCCACGACATCGGCAAGCTGGAGATCCCCTCTTCGATCCTGAACAAGCCGGGGCCGTTGGACCCGGACGAGGCGGAACTCGTCCGCAACCACCCGGCGATTGGCGCCGCCCTGGTGGCTCCCTACATCGGGGCCGATGTTGTGAACGCGGTGCGACATCACCACGAGCGGGTCGACGGGGCCGGTTATCCCGACGGCGTCGACAGTGACGCCCTGCCGATCATCGCCCGGCTGGTGCCGGTCGTCGACACCTACGACGCCCTGATCTCCGACCGTTCCTACCGGCCCGGTCGCTCCCGTGAGGAAGCCTTCGTCGAGCTGCGGGCAGTCGCCGGCACCCAGCTCGACGCCGAGCTGGTCGACGCCCTGATCGAGATGGAAAGCGCCAAGGTGCCCTTCGGCGGCGCCGTCCTGGGCCTGGCGCCGATGGGGGCGCTGCTGCGTAGGACTGAGCATCTGCTGCACAACTCGGCGGCCCCGGCGGCGGCGGCGATCACGGCGATCGCCGTGGCCGGGGCCGGCTGGCTTGGCGTGATGTCCGGCAACGGGGCGCAGGCGAGGACGGCGAACGGAACCGACGGTCACGTCAGCACGGGGCCCTCCCCGACCGCCAGCGCGAACCCGAACCCGGATCAGAGCCCGGGCGCGGCCCAACCGCTGACCACACCGACGGGCGCACCGGCCCCGCCTTCAGGGCCACAGGTCCCGATTTTCTTCTACAGTGGGAACAAGAATAGCGGTACGTTCGTGGCACCCAAGACCACAAAGACTTCATCAGGTAGCCCGTCCACCGGCGGTTCCAAGAGCAATCTCCTGAGTGCCCCGACGGTGATCACGGTTGGGTCCGGGCCTGCCCCCCTCAGTCCGTCGCCGGGAGGGAACAACCAACCACCGCCCCCGCCACCCCCGGCGCCGACGGTGAGCAGCATCAGCCCGGCCAGCGGACCAGTCGGCACATCGGTCACGATCAGCGGCACCAACTTCTCCACCGCCAACGCGGTCGACTTCGGGGCGTGGGGAGCCACCATCTCGTCGAGGTCCGCCACCACCATCGTCGCCCTCGCTCCCCCCGGATCCGGGCAGGTCTACGTCACCGTCACCAACCCCGGAGGCAGCAGCGCGAAAGGCCTGATGGGCGACAGCTTCACCTACGTTGGACCGGACGTCACGAGCATCAGCGGCGACGGGACGGCTCCCTCAGGTGCCCCTCCTGACGCCTTCGGCCCGGCGTCGGGGGGCACCCCGCTGACCATCAGCGGCACCAACCTCTCCGGCGCCACCTCGGTGTCGGTCGGCGCCAGCGCCTGCCCGATCACCAGCAACACCAACACCACCATCGTCTGCACCGCTCCGGCCTACGCCGGCAACGCCCGGGAGCCCGTGCTCGTGACCACTCCTGCCGGCGGCCCGGCCTCGCCGTCGGACGGCGGCCAATTCAATTACGGGCCGAACGTCACCTCGGTGTCGCCGAAGAGTGGCGGAGCCGGGACCCAGGTGAAAATCGCCGGGAGCAACCTGAGCGGCGCCATCGACGCGACGTTTGACGGCATCACCGTGGCGATCACCGTGAACTCGGACACCTCCGCCATGGCGAAAGCTCCGGCACCAGACGCCAGCGGCGCGGTCGATGTCGGGGTCGACAACGATGCCGGCCCGTCGGCCACCGGCAGGTGGGACCGATTCACCTGGAACCGACCGCAGATCACATCGGTCTCGCCCGGCTCCGGGTCCGCTGGGAGCGGGGTGACGATCTCCGGAAGCGGTTTCACCGGGGCGGTCAACGTCTACTTCGGGTCGTCGCCGGCGACGTTCTCGTTCAACAGCGACAGCTCGATCACCGCCACCGTCCCGGCGATCAGTCCCGGGACGGTCTCGGTCACCGTGGCGACCCCGGCGGGCACGTCCGGCGGGGTCGCCTACACCGTGACCGTCCCCGGGCCGACCATCCAGAGCATCACCCCGAACACGGGGGTATCGACCACGGCGACGACGGTCGTCATCGGCGGCCAAAACCTGGGCGGGGCGACGTCGGTGACCTTCGGCACTGCTTCGGCCATCATCACTCCGAACACCAACAGCGCAACGAGCATCACGGTCGTCGTGCCGCCCAGCGGGGTGGATGGGCCGGTCACCGTGACCTTGACCACGCCGTACGGCACGGCAACCGTCCCGAATGGGTTCACCTGGACCGGTTGAAGCTACCCCGGTCGTTCGCGCGCCCTCAAGCCTTCCAGGTCTTTTGTGAGTAAAAACGTAGCATGTATGGCTGTTTTTACTCACAAAAGCGTAGCGACCACTAGTCCGACGTGCGCGGCGGCGAGGAGGAACGGACCGAAAATTGGACGTGGCGACCGGCGGTTTGACGCCATACACGTCCTCGTCGTCAGGGGCGTCAGGGATCCCGTAAGGCCCGGAGGCCCCTCAGTGGTGGGGCGGTGAGGGCGTAGCATCCAAGGAAGTTGATGTGGGCGAAGAGCAACGGGACAGGCGGGTCACCTCCTCGTCAAGCACCGGGTACCCGGATTTTCGCAACTCCGCGAGGGCCGCATCCATCCATGTATTGGGTGTTCCACAGCACTACGGCATTGAGCACCAGGCCCAACGCTCCGAGCTGATCCTCCTGTCCCTCGCGGTCATATACATGGTTTTCGCACAGGCACACAAAAGATCCAGAAGGCGAAGTGGCTCCACTGGCGATCGCTCACGGCACGAACCAGCGAGGTGCAGGCGGAGCCTGCACCCCCTTCTGGGGAGTATGAGGATCGCTCGCCAATGGTAGTCGCCTCCCAGCCAGCGGCCGCCCTTGGACGACTTCGACATCGTCTGAATCGATGTATACCGCCGGCCGCCCCTCGGGCGTTTACTAAGTGTCATGAGCAAGTACACCCCCGACGCCGTCAGCGACTTCGAATCGTTCTTCCGGGAAGGCCTGCCGGTTGCCATGCGTGTCGTCCGTCACCTCGTCATTGCCCCCTCGGAGGCTGAGGATGCCGCGGCGGAGGCCTTCGTCCGAGCGTTCGCAGCATGGCCGAGAGTCCGTCGGCTGGAGTACCGCCTGCCATGGGTGCTCCGAGTAGCGACCAACTTGGCGCTTGACGGGACGCGCAGTGAGAGTCGGAGGCAAACCGCCTGGTTGCGTTCCGCGGCCGATAGGACCGAAGCGAGCGTAGCGCCCACGGATCGTATTGCTGTCAACCAGGCGCTCGCCGAGGCCCTCCGGCGACTCTCTCGGCGCCAACGGGAGGCCATCGTCCTGCGCTATCTGGCGGACCTGAGCGTCGAGGAGGTTGCGAACTCGTTAGGCATGAAGCAGGGCACCGTAAAAACCCATCTCCACCGAGGAATGGTGGCCCTCCGAAAGCGGATAGGGGCCGACTGGGAAGGAAACGAGGTGGCGCTGTGAACGAGATCAACCCAGGCTCCGTCGATGATCTGCTGTCGGACGTCATGGGTCGAGGCATCCAACTTCGCCACCGGCGGAGGCGTACCCGGGCCATACTGGCTGCTAGCCTTTCGGTGTGCGTGGTCGCAATTGGTTCGTGGGTATTGCTCCCAGGGCTTGTCAATCACCAAGGCACGAGGATCCGGGTGGCGGGACCAAACGTCCCATATAACCCGCCGCCGCCGACCTGCCCATCCACAAGGCCCGACAAGGTGACTAGTACGGCCGAGGATGCATCGACGCGGCTCGTCCCAGTGACGGCCGGGCAGGCCCGTGTGTGCCTGTACGGGGGGTTCAACAACTCGCCTCCACTCGGCCTCGTAAGCTCTGCGGACGTTACGGACTCAGCGCATGCGGCGGCCTTGGCGGATGCTCTCAATGCGTTACCGGCTCGGCCCCCGGGGAGTTACCACTGTCCCAATGACGACGGCCGAGCCGTCCTCGCGATGTTCGCGGGGGCGGGCCAGACAGTTGAAGTATCGATTCAGCTCATGGGATGCCAGCTGGTGACGAATGGGGTGCGGGTGTCGTGGGCTGCCAACTCGCGGGCAGTGCTTGAACAATTCGTCACGGCTTCTGGAGCAGACCCGGCCCAATGGCTCGCTCCTACGGGGTAATTGCCGGGCCCGCAGTTGCCCACAGGGCTGAGCTCAACTCCGACCACCCGGACTAGGAGGCTAGGCCCGTCAGGGTTGATGCTGGTGAGTCAAGTTCTTGGCGGCCCAGTTTCACCCCGGGCAAGGATCTTCAGGTCACGCGGCCAGGAGGGGTAGCGGTGAGTGTGGGGGATGAGTTCGATCAAGCCGTGGAGGCGGAGCCGGCGCAAGTGCTAGCCACAGAGGTTTTGACGAATCCGCTAGTCCGACGTGCGCGGGGGCGTCGGCACGTCCCGGCGGCGGGCCTTGCGGGACATCCAGGGCGGGGTCCAGCCGCGGTCGGCCCGCTCGATGATGGTCCCCGGCGGGACAATGCGGTCGATGGCATCGAGGGTGTCGTTGTCGAGCCGGACCATCGCCCCCCCGATCAGGTCCCGGAGCTGCTCGTAGGTCCTCGGCCCGAGGATCGTCGTCGTGACCGCCGGGTGCACGAGCGTGAAGGCGATGGCCATGTGGGTCATCGACAAGCCGGCCTGCTCGGCGACCTTGACCAGCTGCTCCAGCAGGTCGAGCTTGCGCTGGTTCCCCGGCCGGTGCAGGTGGTAGCGGGAGGCGCCCTTCGGCCCCCAGGTGGCCGCCCGGGCGATCCGCGAGTCCTCCGGGATCGCCCCGCCCCGGCTGTACTTGCCGGTCAGCCAGCCGCCGTCGAGCGGGCTCCAGACCAGGACCCCCATCCCATAGCGCTGGGTCACCGGGAAGACGTCGCGCTCGGGCTCCCGGGCGAAGATGGAGTAGGGCGGCTGCTCGGAGGTGACCCTGACCAGGTTGCGCTTCTCCGCCACCCACAGCGCCTCGACCAGCTCCCAGGCGGAGAACGTCGACGTGCCGGCGTACAGGATCTTGCCCTGGTTGATCAGGTCGTCGAGGGCCGACAGCGTCTCTTCGATGTCGGTGGCCGGGTCTGGCCGGTGCAGCTGGTAGATATCGATGTGGTCGGTGTCGAGCCGGCGCAGGCTAGCCTCGACACTGCGCTTGATCCACAGCCGGGAGTTGCCCCGCTCGTTGGGCCCCTTGCTCATCGAGCTGTACATCGTCGCCAGCACGACCTCGTCCCGGCGGCCGCGGATCGCCTTGCCCACGATCTCCTCGGACTGGCCGGAAGAGTAGACGTCCGCGGTGTCGATCAGGTTGATCCCGGAATCGAGCGCCAGGTGGACCATCCGGTGGCACTCGTCGATGTCCGGGTTGCCCCAGGCGCCGAACATCATGGCCCCGAGCCCGAAGGCACTCAGCCTGACCCCAGTGCGGCCCAGCATCCGGTATTCCACGCCCGAAGACTACCGCGGACCCTCCACCGGTAAGGCGAACCGGCCGCCGGCCCGGCGGGAGACCAGCCCGGCGATTTCGAGCCGGGACAGCGTCGAGCTGGCGGAGGCCGCCGGCAGGCCGGCGAGGCGGGCGATCCGGTCGAGCAGCATCGGCTCGGCCTGGACAACCTCCAGGATCAGCCGCTCGTCCGGCGTCAGCGGGATCACCGGGAGCGGGAGCTGGACACAGCGAAGCGGCGCCTCCGGCCGGCCCAGCCCGAGGTCCTCGAGCACGTCGGCGGCCGAGCTGACCAGCCGGGCGCCGTCCCGGATCAGCGCGTGCGGGCCTTCCGAGCCGGGGGCGTGAACCGGGCCGGCGACCGCGAACACCTCCCGCCCGAACTCCGCCGCCAGCCGGGCGGTGATCATCGCTCCCCCGTCCCGCCGGGCCTCGACGATCACGACGCCGAGCGACAGGCCGGCGATGATCCGGTTGCGAGCCGGGAACCGCCACGGCGCCGGCATGGTCCCGGCGGGGAACTCCGAGACCAGGGTCCCCCGGTCGATCAGGTCCCGGTAGAGCCCGGCGTTGCGCCGCGGGTAGCAGATGTCGAGGCCGCTGCCGAGCACGGCGGCGGTCGCCCCGGCGCCGAGTGCCCCGCGGTGGGCCGCACCGTCGATGCCGGCGGCCATCCCGCTCACGACGACGACACCGGCGGCGGCAAGGTCCCGGCCGAGCCACCCGGCAACCTCGAGCCCGTAGCGGGACGCCCGGCGGGTGCCCACGATCGCCACATGCGGGGCCGGCTCGAGCGGCTTGCCGGCGACGAACAGCTCGGCCGGGGCGCCCGGCGTAGCGTCCAGCAGGGCCGGGTACCCGGGCTCCCCCCGGACCACCCTCCGGGCGGCAAGGAGGCTGGCGGGGGTCCGGAACCCCGGCCTCGCCAAC
>DAIQBQ010000060.1:0-12535 GCA_036781065.1 Actinomycetota bacterium | reverse complement strand
GGGATCTCGAAACATTCGGCGGGTGACCTCCGGCCGGCCACGGTCGTGACGGTGCCGACAAACTCCGAGGGGTGACCTTCGGGCAAAACGGCATCGGCGTGGTGCAATCCCTCGTGGGCTCCTTCTAGTGCTGCGCGCGCTGAGAGAGCGCGCCCGGAGCCAAGGAGTCTCCTCGCTATGTGTGGGATCGTCGGGTACGTGGGGGACCGGTCCGCCCTGCCGGTGCTGCTCGAAGGGCTGAAATCACTGGAGTACCGGGGCTACGACTCGGCCGGCATCGCCTTGCCCGCCCGCAACGGCGCACCCGGTCTGGAGGTTGTCCGCCGTAAAGGCAAGGTCGACGAGCTGATGGCCGCCGCCGGGCGCCCGCCGGGTGTCGCCAACGGGCAGCACGCCGGCATCGGGCACACCCGCTGGGCGACCTGCGGCGAGCCCAGCGAGACCAATGCCCACCCGCACCGGGACTGCACCGGCAACGTCGCCATCGTGCATAACGGCATCATCGAGAACCACGTACAGCTGCGCCAGCGGCTGGCCGCCGCCGGCCACACCTTCGCCTCGGCGACCGACTCCGAGGTGATCGCCCACCTGGTCGAGGTAGGCCTCGCCACCGGGGCCGGCCTGCTGGAGGCAGTGCGCACTGCAGCGTCCGAGCTGCATGGCTCGTTTGCCATCGTCGCCATCGACGCCCGCCAGCCCGGCCTGATCGTCGGTGCCCGGGTCGACGCCCCGCTGGTGCTCGGCCTCGGGGAGGGCGAGTACTTCTTCGCCTCCGACGTCGCCCCGCTGCTGCGCTACACCCGGCGGGTGGTCTGGCTGGCCGACGGCGAGGTCGCCCAGCTGTCCCGCGCCGGCGCCCGCATCCTCGGCCTCGACGGCACCGAGCACGTCCCTGCCTCCAGCGAGGTCGCCTGGGACCGGGAGGCAGCCGAGAAGGCCGGCTTCCCCGACTTCATGCTGAAGGAGATCCACGAGCAGCCCCGGACGCTGCGCGACACGCTCCGCGGCCGGGCCGAGCCGACCGGCGAGCTGGCGCTGACCGAGCTGGCGATCAGCCCCGCCGAGCTGGCCGCGGTCAACAAGATCTTCATCGTCGCCTGCGGGTCGTCCTACCACGCCGGCCTGGTCGCCAAGTATGCCTTCGAGCGGTGGGCGCGGATCCCGGTCGAGATCGATGTTGCCAGCGAGTTCCGCTACCGCGACCCGGTCCTCGACGGGGCAACGCTGGTCGTGGGCATCTCCCAGTCCGGCGAGACCGCCGACACCCTGGCCGCCATCCGCTACGCCCGCACCCAGGGGGCCCGGACCATCGTCATCACCAACGTCGTCGGCTCCAGCATTTCCCGGGAGGCGGACGCTGTGCTGTACACCCACGCCGGCCCGGAGATCGGCGTTGCCGCCACCAAGACGCTCACCACCCAGATCGCTGCCCTGTGGCTGCTCGGCCTGTGGTTCGCCGAGGGGACCGGGGCGCTCGAGCGGGCGGCCGCCGCCGATGTGATCCGCGAGCTGTGGCGCTGCCCGGAACTGATGGAGTCGTTCCTCGACGGCGCGCAGGGGCCCGCGGCGCTTGCCGGGATCGCTGAGCGGTTCGCAACCGCGCCGGGCTGGCTGTTCATCGGGCGGGGGGTCGGCTTCCCGTTGGCGCTGGAGGGGGCGCTCAAGCTCAAGGAGATTTCCTACCTGCACGCCGAGGGGTTCGCCGCCGGTGAGATGAAGCACGGACCGATCGCCCTGATCGACAAGGGGATGCCGGTGGTGGCGATCGCCACCCACAGCCGGGTGCTCGGCAAGCTGATCTCCAATGTGGAGGAGGCCCGCGCCCGGGGGGCGTCGGTTGTCGCCATCGCCCAGCATGGCGACGAGCGGGTACTGGAGGTGGCCGCCGACGTGGTCGCGGTGCCGCAGACCGCCGAGCTGCTGTCGCCGATGCTCGACCTGCTGCCGCTGCAGCTGCTCGCCTACCACGTCGCCAAGCTGCGCGGCTGCGATCCGGACCGCCCGAGGAATCTCGCCAAGTCGGTAACCGTCGAGTAGGGTCCCCACCGCGATGGTGCGGTGGGAGGCGTGGGCGTTGGAGGCGGCCGGCGTCGTGGTGATCGGCGTCGCCTCCTTCAGCGTGATCCGCGCCCTGCTGCTGCCGGGCAGCAAGCAGAGCCCGCTGCAGCGGCTGATCGAGAACAGCACCGACCTGGGCTTCCGCACCATCGCCCGGATGGGCATCGACGGCGATCGCCGCCACCGGGTGCGTTCGATCCACGCCCCGCTGATCCTGATCATCCAGCTGTGGACCTGGCTGGCGCTGTACCTGATGGGCTTCGGCCTGGTGCTCTGGGCGGTCAGCGACTCGGCCAGCCTGGGCTTCCGGGAGGCGGGTTCCTCGCTGCTGACCATGGGCTTCGCGGTGACCCACGGGGGGCCGGGCACCGCGGTCGACCTGGTGGCGGGGGCGACCGGCCTGATCGTCGTGGCCCTCCAGATCGCCTACCTGCCCACCCTGTACACGGCGTTCAACCGGCGGGAGTCCGAGGTGTCGCTCCTCTCGATCCGGGCCGGTGAGCCAGCCTGGGGGCCGGAGCTGCTCGCCCGGGCCTACCTGATGGGCTCGCTGGCCGAGCTCCCGGCCCTCTGGGCCTCGTGGGAGCGCTGGGCGGCGGACGTCGCCGAGAGCCACTCCAGCTACCCGGTGCTCATCCGGTTCCGGACCGGGGACCCGCTGTCGAGCTGGCTGACCGGGTTCCTGGCGGTGCTGGACTCCGCCGCGCTGTGGGCGGCGATCAAGGGGTCCGAGGCCCCGCTCCAGGCCCGGCTGTTCCTGCGGATGGGGTTCGGCGCCCTGCAGCAGGTCGCCAAGACCGTGGGCATCCCGTTCAACCCCGACCCACGACCGGACGACCCGGTCGCCCTGACCGAGGAGGAGTTCGGCGAGGGCCTGGCCCGGCTCAGGTCGTACGGGATGGAGATCGACCGGCAGCCGGACAAGATCTGGGTCGACTTCAAGGGGTGGCGGGTGAACTACGAGGGGATCGCCTACATCCTGGCCCGGCAGATCGATGCCCCGCCAGCGCTGTGGTCCGGCTCCCGCCGCATCCCAACTCCCTTCATCCCGCCACGTCGCCTGCTCGACCGCACCCCGGAGGACCCGGAGGGCGCCACCGGAGGCTTCCGGGGCGGCGGCGGCTAGGTCACTGTCCTGTTTGCCGGCGGAATCCGCCTGGAATCATGACAGTGGTTGGTGAGGGTTTGTGTAGATAGGTGTTGATATGCCTTAATGTGGGCCATGGTCCCGCTCGAACCGGTGGCTGCTCTCGCCCAGGCGCAGTTCGGCGTGCTCAGCGCTTCCCAGCTTGCCGGCCTGGGGCTCGATGACTCGGCCGTTCGCCGCCGGGTGACCTCCGGTCTGCTCAAACGCTCATTGCCAACCGTGTTCGTCTTCGCCGGCGCCCCGCCAAGCTGGCGGCAGGATCTGAAGGCGGCCAGCCTCTGGGGGGAGGCGGTGGTCTCGCACGAGGCGGCGGCGGCACTCCATGGTCTTGCCGGGTTCCCTGAGCGGCCCGTTGTCCTCACCGGCCTCCGCCAACCCCAGTTCAAAGGGGCCGCGATCACCGTCCACCGGGGCGTGCCCGATCGTCGGTTCGTCACGACCGTGGACGGGATCCCGGTCACCAACGTCGCAAGGACCCTGATCGACCTGGCCGCCACGATGGGGCGGAGCGACTTCGAGGAGGTCATGGACGATGCCCGCCGGCGTCATCTCGTCTCCGACGGCCACCTGCGCTGGGCGGTGCAGACGCTGCTCGCAGATGAGCTGGGGAAGAGGACCAGCGGCAAGCGGGGGGCTCAGGTCATCAAGGAGATCTTCGCGGGGCGGGGACCGCTCGACGGGCCGTCGGCCAGCGCCTTCCAGAAGGACGTCCGGGTACTGCTCTTAAGCGGTGGCCTGAGGATAATCGAGGAACATGAGATCCGGGACAGGAAGGGAGACTTCATCGCCCGGGTCGACTTCGAGCTGGAGGCGAACGTGGTCGTCGAGGCCCAGAGCCGCAAGTACCACTCCAGCTGGGATGCCCAGACAAGGGACATGCGCCGGCACAACAAGGTCACCCGGCGGGGGAAGCTCGTCATCTACATCACCCCGACCGACATCGCAGAGCGGCCCCGGGAGGTCCTGGCCGAGGTGGTGGAGACCGTGGCCATGGCCAAGGCCCTCCGCGGCACGGCAGCCACCCGCCCGTAGAATGACTCGGTGCTGGCCGTCCTCACACCAGAGCAGATGGCAGCGGCCGACTCTGCAACGATCGCCGCCGGCACTTCCTCGTCCACCCTCATGGAGCGAGCCGGCCGGGCGGTGGCCAGGGCGGCGGTCCGGCTCGCCGGCGGAGCCTACGGGAAGCGCTTCCTGATCCTCTGCGGCAAGGGCAACAACGGTGGCGACGGGCTCGCCGCCGCCCGGCTGCTCGCTGAGCTGGGAGCGGCGCCCACGATCGTCTTCCTGGCCGACCCGGGCGACCTGACCGGCGACCCGGCAACCAACCTCGCCCGGCTGCCGCCCGGGGTGCGCGTGCTTCGCTACGAAGCGCAGGTCCTGGCCAGAGAGCTCGAACGGGCCGACCTGGTGATCGACGCCCTGTTCGGCACCGGCTTCTCCGGGGCGCTCAGCGGCGACCCGGGGGCAGCGGTCGAGGCCACGAACGCCTCCGCAACGATGACACTCGCCGCCGACATCCCCTCCGGGGTCGCCGGGGGTTCGGGCCAGGTCGACGGGCCGGCAATACGGGCCAGAGCCACGGTCACGATGGCCGCTCCCAAGCTTGGCCTCATCCTGGCCCCCGGCTGCGAGTACGCCGGCGAGGTGGAGGTCGCCGACATCGGCATCGCCGTCCCCCCGCCCGGCCCGGACGTGATCGGCGCCCCCGGCCCGCTCGAGGTGAGCGCGGCCCTCGGCCGCCGCCCCAACGAGGCCCACAAGCGCAGTGTCGGTACGGTGATGGTCGTCGCCGGGTCGGCGGCGATGCCCGGGGCCGCTGCCCTCGCCGCCGCAGCCGCCCTCCGGTCCGGGGCCGGCCTGGTGACGCTGGCGACCGTCGAGCCGGTCGCCCACCAGATGCACGCCCGGATCCCCGAAGCAACCACCCTCGTCCTCCCGGCGACCTCCACCGGGTCGATTGCCGCCGCTGCCCTCCAGCCGTTGCTGGAGCGATCGGAGACGGTCGACGCGGTCGCTATCGGCCCCGGCCTGACGACCGCCCCCGAAACCGCCGATCTGGTGCGGACCCTGGCGGAGCGCCTGAAAAGACCTCTCGTCGTCGACGCCGACGGCCTCAACGCCCTCGGGGAGAACCCGGAGCTACTCACCCGCCGCACGCATCCCACCGTGGTCACGCCGCACCCCGGCGAGATGGCCCGGCTGGCGGCCAGCTCCTCGAAAGCGGTCCAGGCCGACCGCATCGGCGTCGCCCGCCGCATGGCCAGTGAGCTGTCGGCTACGGTGGTGCTCAAGGGGTACCGGAGCATCGTCGCCGCTCCCGATGGCCGGACCGCGGTGATCACCACCGGCGGCCCGGCGCTGGCGACCGGCGGCACCGGCGACGTCCTGACCGGGGTCACGGCCGCGCTGCTGGCGGGGGGCCCGACGGCAGGTCAGCCGTACCAGGCCGCCTGGGCCGCCTCCTGGATCCACGGCCGGGCGGGCGACCTGCTCGGGGACCGCATCGGCTCCCGGGGAGCACTGGCGGGCGACCTGCCGGAGGCGGTGGCCGGGGTGATGCACGAACTGGAGGGACGTGAATGAACGATCCGACCGCCGAGCTCGCCGTCTGGGCTGAGGTCGACCTGGGGAAGGTCCGGCGCAACGTCGAGCGCCTGCGCAGCCTGCTTTCGCCGGAGACGAGGCTGCTCGCCGTCGTCAAGGCCGACGGCTACGGCCACGGGGCGGTGCCCTGTGCCCGGGCGGCGCTGGCTGGTGGGGCCGCCATGCTCGGGGTCGCCCGGGTGCCGGAGGGGGCCGCCCTCCGGGAGGCCGGGATCGATGCCCCCGTCCTCCTGCTCGCCGAGCAGCCGGACCGGGCGGTACCCCACGCCGTCGGCCTCGGCCTCATCCACACCGTCTACACCCGCCAGGGGCTGGATTGCATCGCCGCCGCCGCCCGCGCCGCCGGCACATCCGCCCCCGTCCACGTCAAGGTCGACACCGGCATGCACCGCTACGGGGCCCAGCCGCAGGACGTCCTCGGGCTCATCGGGGCCGCCCAGAACACCGAAGGCATTGAGCTCAGCGGCATCTGGTCCCACTTCGCTGTCGCCGAGGACGTGCTCAACCCGTACACCAAGCAGCAGTTCGAGCTGTTCTGCGACGTGCTCGACGCGCTGGGACCTCGGCAGGCGGGGCTCACCCGGCACCTGGCCAACTCGGCCGGGCTGATGACCTTCCCGGAGGCCCACTTCGACCTGGTCCGCACCGGGATCGCCGTGTACGGGATCCACCCCTCACCGGAGCTCGCCGACCGGGTCGCGCTGGAACCGGCGATGTCGTTCAAGAGCCGGGTCGGGCTGACCAGGCGGCTCGCCGCCGGCGAGTCGATCTCCTACGGCCAGCGCTACCTCATGCCCGCCGAGGGCGTGGTCGCCAGCATCCCCGCCGGGTACGCCGACGGGGTGCGCCGGGCGCTGACCAACACCGGCGAGGTGCTGATCCGCGGTCAACGGCACCAGATCTCGGGCACCGTGACGATGGACCACCTGATGGTCGACGCCGGCGAGGCCGACATCCACCCCGGCGACGAGGTGGTGCTGCTGGGCCGCCAGGGCGGCGAGGAACTGACCGCCCACGACGTCGCCCGGTCGCTCGGCACCATCCCGTACGAGGTCGTCTGCGGGATCAGCGCCCGCGTCCCCCGGGTCTACATCGCAGATCCATCACTATGATGGATCGTTCGGGACGGATCGGAGTGCTGGCGTGACGGGAGCAACCTGGCAGACCCTGGAGGAAGTCCGGGCTGAGGCCATGTCCTGCACCCGGTGCCGGCTGGCCGGGGGCCGGACCCAGGTGGTGTGGATGGACGGCAATCCGGCGTCGCAGCTGATGTTCGTGGGCGAGGCCCCCGGGTTCCACGAGGACAAGCAGGGCCTCCCGTTCGTCGGCGCCGCCGGCCAGTTGCTCGACACCATGCTCGGCGGCATCGGCCTCGACCGCACCGGCTGCTGCATCTGCAACGTGCTCAAGTGCCGGCCCCCTGGGAACCGCGACCCGCTACCCGACGAGATCGACGAGTGCCGCCCCTACCTGGAGGCCCAGATCCGCTTCATCCGGCCGCGGGTGATCGTCACCCTGGGCAACTTCGCCACCCGGTTCGTCCTGGACCGCCAGGTGTCGATCTCCCGGGTGCGCGGCCAGCGCTTCACGGTCAACGGTGTCACCGTGATCCCGACCTTCCACCCCGCCTCCCTGCTCCACGGCGGCGGCGCCGCGTCGCCCTCGATGCCGCTGTTCAAGGAGGACTTCCGCCTCGTCGCCCAGGTGCTGGCCGAGCAGCCGCCACCGGGGCAGGAACCCACCGAAGCGCCCGAGGACTTCGCCCAGGAAGCCCTCTTCTAACCGCCCCTCCCAGCACTCCCATGGCCATGCCGCCCTACCTCAGCCACCGCTCCCTGGAAATGGAATCCCGCTCGCCGGAGGAGACCAGGCGCCTGGCAGTCGCGCTCAGCCCGCTGCTGCGCCCCGGGGACGTCGTAGCCCTCGGGGGCGACCTGGGGGCAGGCAAGACGACCTTCGTCCAGGGCCTGGCGGTCGGGCTGGGCATCATGGAGCGGGTGACCAGCCCGACGTTCATCCTGCTGCGGGAGTACGTCAGCGGCCGCTACCCGTTGATCCACATGGACGTCTACCGGCTGGACCGGATGCAGGAGGTCGTCGACCTGGGCTACGACGAGTTCCTCGACCCCTCCTACATCGTCGTCGTCGAATGGGGCGACATGGTGGCTCCGCTCCTGCCCAAGGAGCACCTCGGCATCGAGATGCGTTACGGGACCTCCGAGACGATGCGTGAGATCGTGCTCCGGCCTCGGGGTCTGGGGTGGGAGGAGCGGATGCCGGCGGTGCGGGCGCTGACCGAGGAGATGTTCTCGGCCGACCGCGACGACCCGCTGTTCAAAGAGACCGAGGGCCCGTCAACACCTGGGCGCCCTCCGGGTGGGGAGCGCTAGATGCTCATCCTTGGCATCGAGACCTCCACCCCGCAGGCGTCGGTGACGATCGGTTCCGAGCAGGGGATCATCGGCTCCTGCACCATCTCCCGCGGCGCTGCCTACGGCGAGTTCCTGCTGCCCGCCGTCGAGTTCCTGATGCGCCAGTCCGGTCTGACCTACCGCCAGCTGTCGGCGCTCGCCATCGGTCTCGGCCCGGGCCTGTTCACCGGGATGCGGGTGGGCGTGGCCACCGCCAAAACGCTGGCTCAGGGCTTGTCGGTGCCGATCGTCGGCGTGCCGTCCCTGGACCTGCTCGCCTTCGACGCCCGCTACACGCCGAAGGTGATCTGCCCCGTGCTTGACGCCAAGCGGGGCGAGGTGTTCTACGCCTTCTACCGGCAGGTGCCCGGCGGCGTCACCCGGGAGAGCGACTACCAGGCCGGCTCGCCGGAGCGGCTGGTCGCCGAGTTCGACGCACTGGGCAAGGACATCCTGGCGATCGGCAACGGGGCCTTGCTCTACCGGGCTAAGCTTGAGGAGGCGGAGCGGGTGGAGATCGGGACGATGACGCATGCCTTCCCGCGGTCGGCGGCGCTGATTGACCTGGCCCTGCCACGGCTGGTCCGGGAGGACTTCGACCGGCTGTTCGACATCGAGCCCATGTACATGCGCCGCACCGCCGCCGAGATCAACTGGGAAGCCCGGACCTTGAAGTGACGAGGGAAACGAGCCGGACGTGAGCGCCATCCCCCACCAGCCGCTGCTGAATCCGGAGGAGGTCGAGTTGACGCCGATGCGCCGGCGCCACCTGCGGTCGGTCCTGCGCATCGAGGCCCAGGTCTACCCCCGCCCGTGGAGCGCGGCGCTGTTCCTCCAGGAGATGTCCCGCAAGAACGACCGGGCCTACTTCGTCGCCCGTTGGGAGAGCCAGGTGATCGGCTACGGCGGGATCATGCTGTCGCCCCCGGAGGCCCACGTCACCACAATCGCCGTCGACCCGGCCTGGCACCGCAACCACATCGGGACCAAGCTGATGCTCGGCCTGATCGACGCCGCCACCGCCCGCGGGGCGCACTCGGTGTCGCTGGAGGTGCGAAAGTCGAACCTCGGCGCCCAGCAGATGTACGAACGGTTCGGCTTCCGGCCGGTCGGGGTGCGCCGCGGGTACTACGTTGAGACCGGTGAGGACGCCATCGTCATGTGGGTGGAGGGCGTCGACACCCCGAAGTACGCCGCCCTGCTGGACAGGATGCGGGCAAGGGTGAGGGGAGGCGGATCCAATGGCGAATAGCAACCGGGTCGGGGGTAGCGTCGTTGAGGTGCCGATCGGCGACGCCCTCGAGGACGCGCTCGACATCGGGGGGCTTGATGTCGAAGGCCTGGGGGCCGAGCCGCTGCCGGAGCGGCGCCAGATCGGCGACGTCGCCCCCGACTCGCTGGTCCTGGCGATCGAGACCTCGTGCGACGAAACCTCGGTGGCGGTGCTGCTCGGGGAGCACGACATCCTCGCCAACGTGATCTCCTCGCAGTCCGCCCTCCACGAGCGCTACGGCGGCATCGTCCCCGAGCTCGCCTCCCGGGCCCACGTCCAGGCGATCAACCCGGCGCTCGCCGAGGCGCTGCGCCAGGCCGACGTCACCCTGTGGGATCTCGATGCGGTGGCGGTGACCATCGGGCCGGGCCTGATCGGGTCGCTGGTGGTCGGCGTGGCTGCGGCCAAGTCGCTGTCCGCCCTGCTGGAGGCCCCGCTGATCGGGGTCAACCACCTGGAGGGCCACATCTATGCCAACTTCCTGGAGCACAAGGACTCGGGTCCGCCGCTGGTCTCGCTGATCGTCTCCGGGGGCCACACGCTGCTGATCCACATGCAGGACCATGGGATCTACAACCGGCTCGGCGAAACCCTGGACGACGCCGCCGGCGAGGCCTTCGACAAGGTCGCCCGCTACCTCGGCCTCGGCTATCCGGGTGGCCCGCTGGTCGACAAGATGGCGGCCAACGGCGACCCGGAGGCAATTGCCTTCCCCCGCCCGATCCTGGCTGAGGGGTACGACTTCTCCTTCTCGGGGCTCAAGACCGCCGTGCTGACCTACGTCGAGAAGGAGCGCCGGGCTGGCCGCGAACCCGATGTCGAGAACCTGTGCGCATCGTTCCAGGAGGCGCTGGTCGACGTGCTCGTCACCAAGACCCTACGGGCGGCCAAGGCGGAGCGGGTCGAGACGGTGGCGCTGGCTGGCGGGGTGGCGGCCAACTCCCGGCTGCGCGAGGCCATGCAGGCCGGCTGCGAGGAGGCCGGGATCCGGCTCTTCTACCCGTCCCCGCTGCTGTGCACCGACAACGCGGCGATGATCGCCGGCTGCGGCTGGCACCGCTACAAGCGGGGAGTCCGCACGTCGCTCGATGTCAGCCCCGACCCGAATCTGCCCATCGTTTGACGCTGGCTGGCACCCGCGTTAGCATCCGGTTAGCACTCACGAGTCGTGAGTGCTAACCATCGGAAAACTATTTGAGTAGGGGGTGTCGATGAAGCTGCGACCACTGGCGGATCGGGTAGTCGTCCGTCCCGACGACTCGGACCGGGCACTGCCCTCCGGGCTTGTGATCCCGGACACCGCCAAGGAGAAGCCCCAGGAGGGCATCGTGCTGGCGGTCGGTCCAGGGCAGTACCACGAGGGTCAGCGGATCGCTCTTGACGTCAAGGAGGGCGACCGGGTGCTGTACTCCAAGTACGGCGGCGTCGAGGTGAAGATCGACGGCGAGGATCTGATGGTGCTGAACGAGCGGGAGATCCTCGGCGTCATCAGCTAGGGCTCGCTCGGCTCACAGGCGTGCAAGAGGCCCCGCCAGCTCTGGCGGGGCCTTTTCGCGGGCCGGGGAACCCCTACCGGCCCGGCAGGTAGCTGATCGGGTTGTGCGGCACCCCGTCGACACGCACCTCGAAGTGCAGGTGCGGCCCGGTGCAGTCGCCGGTGCAGCCCACCAGCCCGATCGTCTCGCCCTGGGTGACCGGGCCGCTCTGGATGATCTTGTGACTCTGGTGGGCGTACAGGGTCTCGATGCCGCCCCCGTTGTCGATGATCGTGCAGATGCCGTAGCCCGACCCGCAGGACAGCGTCAGCACCGTCCCCGACTTGGCGGCGTGGATCGGGGTCCCCGTCCGTGCCCCGATGTCGATCCCGTAGTGGAACCCGCCCCACCGCGGCCCGAACGGCGAGGTGATCGGGCCGCTGACCGGCCAGATCAACCCGGTCGGGTTGACGTTCGCCGGCCCCCTGGAGATCGCCGAGTCCGACTGCAGGGCGGCGGTCAGCGCCTCCGAGGTGGCGGTCAGCTCCTGCTCGTCCTTGATCTCCTGGGCGATCGTCGCCTGGACCGCATCGAGTGCGGCGGTCCGGTCGGCTTTGGCGCTGTTCAGCAGGGTGGCCCGGTCGGCGAGGGACCCCTCCTTGGCCAGCAGCTCGGCCTGGTTTGTGGCGAGCCCTTGCTGCTGCACGGACAGGGCGTCGCGCAACCGGGAGGTCTGCACCATCGTCTGCGACTCGAGGTTGGAGGCGATCTGGAAGATCTGGGTCCGCTGGATGAACTCGCTGATCGACCGGGACGACAGCAGGCTGGTGAGCGAGTTCGCCGGCCCGGCCTCGTACAGGCTGACCGCCTGGGCGTTGGCCTGGGACTGGGCGGCGGAGTACTGCGCCTGCAGCTGAGCGATCTGGGTGGTGGAGGTATCGATCTCCGCCTTCAGGTTGAACACCGACTGGGTGTTGACGCCAACCTGCCGGTTCAGCGCGTCGATCTGCGTGTTCAGGGCGTTGACCTGGTTCTGGATGACGTTGGCCTGGCCCTTCGAGGCAGCCAGCTTCTTCTGGATGGTGGCGATCGCCTGCTGGGTGGCATCCAGCTGGGACTGATCGCTGCTGGCGCCACCGGCAGCGACCGCCGGGACGGCGATCACCGGCAGCAGCGGGACGAGCATCGATACGGCGGCAGCCAGGATCAGCAAGCGCCGGAAAAACGCATAGGGGCGCGCCCCAGCGCGCGCGGCAAGAGGTCTCGGGGAGGCCATGCGAGCACAGAGGCTACTGGCGCCGCAAGCAGCGAGTCAACACGGGGGGCGAAGCCCCCCCGACGTGCCTTGCCTTTGCTTTGCCTTGCTTTGGCCTTTGGGGGCCTCCGGGGGGGCAAAGCCCCCCGGATGGCTTTGCCGGATCCATGTCGCACCACTCGCCACGCTTTTGTGTGTAAAAACCGATCATATACACGCGTTTTTACACACAAAAGGATCCAGAAAGCGAATGAGGATCGCTCGCTAACCCTGCCTTTGCCTTGCCTTGCCTTGCTTTGCCTTGCCTTT
>DAIQBQ010000059.1:0-12543 GCA_036781065.1 Actinomycetota bacterium | reverse complement strand
GATCGCCAGCACGGCCACGGCAACGGCGAGCGCCCCCAGCGCCAGCACCGGAAGGTCGATCGTCACCCCCGGGTGCACCTCCGCCAGCCGCGCCTCGCCGACCGGGCTGGCCGGCGAGAGCGCGATCGCCAGGATGACGGTGCCGATGACCGCAGCAGCCGCCACGACCAGCGCCCGGAAAAGCGCCAGTTGCATCAGCTGGCGGGACGACATGCCCAGCGCCCGCAGCCGGGCGTCGGCAGCGCTATCAGCGGCGTGCTGTCGCAGTAGCGACTGGCCGACCACGGCCAGTCCGGCTACCGCCACCAGCCCGGCAAAGATCCACCAGGCGACCGCCTGCAGGTGGATCGACCGCTCGACCGCCTGGTCGCCGGCGGCCAGGTTGACCGGGTACAGCGACTGGGCGGCGGCGCTCCCGGGCGGGATCCCGACCAGCGAGTCGACGGCGGCGGTGAACGCCGGGATCCCGGCAGGACCGCTCCGGAGGCGGACGAAGTCGACCTCCGGTGCGCCGGAGATCCCGATGACCGGCAGGAAGGCCGACGGGAGGATGACGTAGTTGCCATCGGTCCCGCCCACCGAGCTGGCGCCATCGGGGAACATCCCGGCGGTGGCGATCACCCCGACGACCCGGAACGTCGCCGAGACCCCGCTGGGCACCGGCAGCGGTCCGGGCGGGGCGCTGTTGAGCTGTTCCAGCTGGTCCAGGGAGAAGAACCGGTAGTGGATCACCGTGCCGACCGCGGCGCCGAAATGCTGGGCGGTGGCGAATGACACCACCGCCTCGCCGGTCGAACCGGCCGCCGGTAGCCGCCCGCTGACCAGCCGGATCCGGTTGCCCATCGCCCCCAGGCCGGGGTCGAGGACGGCGGTGGCGATCGGGTCGAACGGGGGGAGGGCCCGGCCGCCGATCGTCCCGTCGCCGAACAGGGCGACCGCCCGGTAGTCGGAGGTCACGCCCGGGAGCGCCCGGATAGCGCCGGCCGTGGGTACCGGGTAGCCCTGGCCCGGCGCGTAGGAAAGCTCGACGTCGGGGGCCCCGGTGGTCGCCAGGAACTGCGGGAAGGCCTGCTCGGTGCGGAACCCGGCGGCAACGGCGGCGGTGACGATGCCGCCGACGAGCGCCACCAGCAGGCCGAGCCCGGCCCACGCCCGCCACCGGCGGCGGAGCCCGCTGCGGAAGGTCAGCCACACCGCGTCCATGGCGGCTAGCAGCGACCTGGCTGGACCGGCCGGGCGAACCCCAAGCAGGCGCCGTCCGGGCGCCGGCGCCCGGTCCGGGCGGGGGTCAACCCTAGCCCAAAAGGGGGGGCTGGCACGGTGGCGAAAACTTCCGGGTATGTGTGACGATGACCCACCTCATGGCCGATCCATCGGTGGGCGTTTTGATCGTCGACGACCAGGTGCCATTCCGCCGCGCGGCGTCGGCGGTCGTCCGCCTTACCCCGGGCTTTGCCGTCGTCGGTGAGGCCGAGTCCGGCGAGACCGCCGTCGAAATGGTCGAGGCGCTGCACCCGTCGATGGTGCTGATGGACATCAACATGCCGGGGATGAATGGGATCGAGGCAACCCGCCGGATTACGGCCGGGTTTCCGCAGGTGATGGTGCTGCTGCTGTCGACCTATCAAGCCGACGACCTCCCCGCCGACGCCGCCTCCTCGGGCTACGCCGAGTACGTCAACAAGGACGAGTTCGGCCCCAACGTGCTGAAGGGTGCCTGGGAGCGACGGGGACACAGCAGTAACAGCTAGGCCAGCGGGATCCGCCCGCCGATGCGGGTTCCCGTGCCCGGGGCGGAATCGACGGTCAGGCTGCCGCCGATGGCCCCCACCCGGTCCGCCATGTTGACAAACCCGGCCCCCAGCCGCCTCAGCGAGGCCATGTCGAACCCGGTCCCGTCGTCGGACACCTCGAAGAGCAGGCCACCCTCCTCCTGCCAGACCCGGATCGTGCCCCGGGCGCCGGCGCCGGCGTGCTTCGAGGCGTTCTGCAGCGCCTCCAGGCAGCAGAAGTAGACCGCCGCCTCGATCTCCGGAGTGAACCGGCCGACACCGGTCGCGTCGACCGTCGTCGGCAGGGCGGAGCGCCCGGCGGCGGCGGACAGCGCCTCGCCCAGCCCGCGGTCGACCAGCAGCGGCGGGTAGATACCGTGGGCGAGGTCGCGCAGCTGCTGGATCGCCTCCTTCAGGTCGGCGGAGAGCTGGCCGAGCATCGCTTTTGTCTCGCTCGGGTCGGCGTCGGCCAGCCGCTGTGCCAACCCGAGGTTGACCGCCAGCGCGACGAGGTGCTGCTGGGCGCCGTCGTGCAGGTTCCGCTCGATCTGCCGGCGGGCGGCGTCGGCCGAAGCGACGATGCGGGCGCGTGAGGCGCGCAGCTCCTCGGCCTGCTTGCGCACCTGGTCAAGCGACGCCTGCAGCGCCGAGTCCAGGGCGACGTTGTGCAGCGCTGCACCGACCTGGCGGGCCAGCTCGGCCATCGCCAGATCCTCCTCCGGCGAGAACGTCTCGTCGCCCGGAGGCCGCACTGCGACCACGAGGCCGAGCAGGTGCCCGGAGTGGCTCGCCGGCGCAACCCGGATCGGGCTCCCCTGCCGCCCCTCGAGCAGGGCGGGCAACCAGACCTTGACCCAGGCGGTGCCGGAGGCGCCGGCCCGGGCGATGATGCCTTCCTCCTTGGGGCTGAGCGAAACCGTCGCCGGCCGCGCGTGCGGGACCGAGACCACCCGCTCCAGGCGGCCCTCGGAACCGGTCCACACCTCGGCCGCCGCCAGGTTCATGCTGCGCTTCAGCAACTCGACGACCTGCAGCAGCAGCTCGTCGAGGGGCACGGCCCGGGTCATGCGCGAACCGAAGGTCTTGAGCGCGGTGTCCGGCGACTCCTTCTCGCCGTAGACCAGCCGGTTGGAGAAGCGGGACAGCCGCTCCCGGGCCGGGACGTAGAGCAGGGCGGCGACACCGGCGGCCAGCATCGAAAGGCCGAGCAGCGGGCGCTCGCCGGCGGTTGGCACGTGGCCGAGGCCGATCACGATCACCAGGTAGACGGCGATGACCACACCGGTCAGACCGGCGAGCGAAATGGTGTGGGCGAGCAGGGCGTCGACCCGGCCCATCACCTCCGGGAACGAGCCAAGGGTCAGGGCGACCGGGAGCGGGAGGGTGGCTGCGGCGGCAATCGCCGCTCCCTGGTGCGGCCAGCCAGTGAGCAGCCGGGAGGCGACGGCGACCAGCGTCACCTCGAGACCGACGGCCACCGCCCAGCCGAACCATTGCAGCCGCTGGCGTTCCGCCCCCCGGGACTTCACGTAGCGCCGGTTCATGATGCCGATACCGACCGCGGCGGCAATCGCTCCCTCGACGAGCACGGGCCACAGCGGCACTGACGGCCGGAGCGCCCAGAGCATGATCCCGACCGCGAGCCCGACCGCGTAGCCGGCGAGCACCACGGCCCGGCTGACCCGGCAGCGCCCGTCGGGCAGCCCGACGACAACGTTTAACGAGGCCGCCGGCAGGAGGCCGAGCATCAGGGCCAGGATCAGGCGGGCGGCGCCGGCTGTCCCGGAGCTCAGCGGGTGGCCGTGCCCAGCGGCTCGCAGCGCTGCTCCGGCGAGGAGGGCCAGCGCGCCGATGAGGCAGCCGCGGAGCACCAGGTCGGAGAGCCCTTCGCCGGGCCGGCGGAATGCTGCGGTGGAGCCGGCGATCGCCCAGGCGGCAACGACCGCCGCCTGGAGCGGAACCGTCCCGGTGGCCCCGGCATTGTAGGCCAGGACCAGCCCCCAGCCCGCCAGAACGAGCGACAGCGGCGCCAGCAGGGCGGCCAGCCCGCGGTGGAACCCGGCCGGAGCGGCCAGCACCTCCGCGCCGGCCTGGGTGTCGTCGACGACCCCGGGGGCGGCCTCCATGCCCGCTTCCACGGCCGCCTCAACCGCTCGCATCCCGGCCGGGCCTAGACGCCGCGGTCGGCGCTGGCCGGAGCCGGCGAAGCGGGCTCGGCGGCAGCACCATCGCTCGTTGCCGCGCCGAGGGCGGAAAGCGGCTCGGCGGCGGGGGGAGCGGAGGCCGCGGGGGCGGTCGCCGCGGCGCCCTCGACCCGCCCGTCGCGCATGTGGACGATGCGATCGGCGGGCTCGGCGACCTCGTCGGCATGGGTCACCAGCAGGATCGCCTGCCCCTCGGCGTGCAGCCGCCGGAACAGCTCCAGCACCTCTGCGCCGCCCTCGGAGTCCAGCGCACCGGTCGGTTCGTCGGCCAG
The DNA here is from genome assembly GCA_036781065.1 of Actinomycetota bacterium. Lineage (GTDB taxonomy): Bacteria > Actinomycetota > CADDZG01 > JAHWKV01 > JAOPZY01 > DAIQBQ01. The sequence continues at coordinate 8,295 of DAIQBQ010000059.1, read as the reverse complement.
CAGCAGCGTGGGCTGGTTCGCCAGCGCCCGGGCAATCGCCAGCCGCTGGCGCTGCCCGCCGGAAAGCAGCCCGGGGGCGCTCAGCGCCTTGCCGCCGAGGCCGAGCAGGTCGAGCAGGTCCCGGGACCGGCTCTCCGCCTGGCGGCGGCCCATGCCGGCGATCACCGCCGGCAGCGTGACGTTCTCGAGCACGCTCATCCCCTCCAGCAGGTTGAAGAACTGGAAGACGATCCCGATGTGCTTGCGACGGATGTGAGCGAGTTGGTTCTCGTCCTTGCCGGACAGCGAGATCCCGGCCAGCCTGATCTCGCCGTCACTTGGCGTGTCCAGGCCGGCGACCAGGTTGAGGAAGGTCGACTTCCCGCACCCGGACGGCCCCATGATCGCAACGAACTCGCCCTCGTCGAGAGTGAAGTCGAGCCCGCGGAGTGCCCGGACCGGGGCCCCCTCGGACTCGTAGCTCTTATAGACGCCCGTCGCCTGCAGCACGCTCATTACCCAGCTCCCCCTTCGACCCCGGCCCGACTCACAGCACCGTTGCCGGGGCGCCGATCCGCCACGCCTGGACCAGCGTCTGCCGGCCCTTGACCGTCCCCGGCTCAAGCGCTTCGAGCTCGGCGGCGGCGGTCAGCGCCGCCCGCGTGGCGTCGCTGACGACCGTCTGCCCCGGTGCTGCCCACTGCTGCAACCGTTGCGTCAAGTTCACGGTGTCGCCCACCAGCGAGTACTCGAGGCGCTCCTCGGAGCCGAGCAGCGCGGCGGCAACCTCGCCGGTCGACAGGCCGATGCCCAGCCCGAACGGCTCCTTGCCGAGCATCGACCAGCGCTCGTTGAGTGCCCCCTGCTCGGCATGCATCGCCTGGGCGGCTACGACCGCCCGGTCGGCGTGGTCGGCCTGCGGCAGCGGGGCGCCGAACACGGCCATCACGGCGTCGCCCACAAACTGCATGACCGTGCCTCCCGCCTCCAGGATGGCGTGGTTCATCGCGGCCCGGTGCTCGTTCAGCTGGCTGGCCAGCCCGGTCGGGTCGGTGTGCTCGGCGATCGTCGAGTAGCCGCGGATGTCGGACATGAGCACGGTGACGACCAGCCGCTCGGTTTCGCCGATGTGGCGGCCCTCGGTGCGCAGCTTCTCGGCCAGGCCGCCGGGCAGCAGCCGGCTCAGCGTCTCGCCCTGCTCCTCCCGCGTGACGATCGCCTCGTGGAGCATGCGCAGCCGGCGTAGAGCACCCTCGGTCCCGGCGCTCGCCGCCTGGGCAACCTGCAGGAACAGCCGCTCGACCTCGTCGGAGGCGGCGGCCGGGGTCAGCCCGCGAGCGGCGGCGATCGCCTTGATCGGCCGCCCTTCGGCAATCAGCCGGAGCAGCTCCTCGTCGGCGGCGGAGAGGTCCGATTCCTTGACCGGGTGCACCAGGGACTCGACGATCGCCGGGTCGAGCATCGAGCCGCCGGTGGCGACGTCCCGGATCGCCTTGGCCAGCTGGTCGCCTTCGGCGAGACGGTCCTTGAGCAGGTAGGCATAACCGGCCGACCCTTCGCCCAGCAGCGAGATGGCATATTCCGGATCGTCGTACTGGGAAAGCACCACGACACCGGTCCCGGGGTGCTGCTTGCGCAGCTGCTTGGCGGCATCGATGCCCTCACGCTGGAAGGTCGGTGGCATGCGGATGTCGGTGACCAGCACCTGGGGCGCCGCCGCGCCGGCGCCGGCGAGTAGGCCGTCGAGGTCCTGGGCGACCCCGACGACCTCGAAGTCGGGCTCCAGGCGGAGCAGGGCGCGGACCCCCTCCCGCACGATCAGGTTGTCGTCGGCGAGGAAGACGGTGATCCGGGAACCGTTCCCCCCCGCTTGCATGCCGCCCATGGCTTTCCATTGTGGACCTCGGTGAGCACCCGGCAAGGGGGGAGACCCCCGTACCAATTGTGGTGCAGGCACCCGCGAATTCCACCGGCTGGCACGCTGGGTTGGCGGCCCGCCGGTGGCTACGCTCGACAACGTTCGTGCGGGCCCAAAAGAACGGCCTTCAGTGTGCGAAGCAGGAGGACGACAATGCGGTTCGAATCGTCGGTGACGTCGGTGTCATGGATCCCCTCCGAAGCGGTGGCGGGGATGACCAAGCTTCCGTTCGAGGTCGGCATCGGCCATTACGACCCGCCGCCGCCTGACCTGCTCGGCGACCTCGACGCCCTCCGGGAGGCCGACCGGTTCCGGTTTGCCAACCAGCTGCAGGCCTGGGTCGAGGTCGCGGAGGGTCGCATCATCGCCTTCGGGCAGACCGGCGGCGGCCAGATCGGCGCGACCACGTTGAAGGTGGGGCCCAAGGCGATGACGTTCCCGGCGGTCGCCTTCCCCGACCTCCGGCCCGATCCGGAGGCAAGCGTCACCGCGGTCCGCTTCGTCCAGTCGGCCGGGGGCCGCACCGGCGTCCCGGCGCCGCGCCGGATCCGGCGGCCGCCGTTCATGCAGATGACCGCCCCGCTGGCCTGGACCAGCCTGGCGCTCACCATCCAGGCCGACGGTTCGTCGGTGTACGAGGTGCTGGGCGCCAGCCCGTTCCCCCGGCATTGGATCTACGACCACGCCGGGAGCCTGGTCGCCAAAAGCGGGATGATCGACTTCAAGTCCTGGTACCGCACCGCCTTCACCCGGGACAGCCCATGGGGCGGGACCGGGTCGAAGGCGCTGATCACCACCGCCGAGACGGCGCTGGAACGGGAGATTTCTGCGACGATCATGGGAGGGAAGGATGTCGACATCCGCAAGCTGGCCAAGGGCAAGGTGCTGGTGACCCAGGGCGAGCTGGGCAGCGAGCTGTTCGTGGTCCTGGACGGGGTCCTGGTGGTCGAGATCGACGGCGACCCGCTCGCCGAGGTCGGCCCGGGGGCCATCGTCGGCGAGCGGGCGATCCTGGAGGCCGGCACGCGCACCTCGACGCTGCGCGCCGTGACGCCGGTCAAGGTCGCCGTCGCCGGACCGTCGACGGTTAACCGCAAGGTCCTCGCCGAGGTCGGCATGGGCCACCGGCGGGAGGAGGGATGAGGGCGGCAGGCACACTGTGGTGCACGGCGCCGTCGTAGTCGGATCGGGCCCGAACGGCCTTACCGCCGCAGTCACGATCGCCGCCGCCGGCCATTCGGTGCTGGTCCTCGAGGGGGCAGGCCAGGCCGGCGGCGGGACGCGCACCGAGGCGTTGACGCTGCCCGGCTTCCGCCACGACACCTGCTCGGCGATCCACCCGCTCGGCATCGCCTCGCCGGCGCTGTCGGCCCTGCCGCTGGCCCAGCACGGGCTGCGCTGGATCGAGCCGGACGCTCCGGCCGCCCACCCCCTGCCCGACGGCACCGCGGTGATCCTGGAGCACTCGCTGGACGCCATGGCCGAGTCGCTGGGCCGGGACGGGCCGGCGTGGCGGCTCCTGGCAGCCCCGATCGTCGCCGGCTGGAAAGGGATAGCGGCGTCGGTCCTCGGCCCCCAGCTGCGCGCCCCGGCGCACCCGTTCGCCATGGCGCCGTTCGGTCTCGGCGCGGTGTGGCCGGCGACGACGCTCGCCCAGCTGCTGTTCCGGACCGAGCGCGCCCGGGCGGTCTTCGCCGGCCTGGCCGGCCATTCGATGAACGACCTGCGCTCCCCGCTGACCTCGTCGTTCGCATTGATGTTCATCGGGGCGGCCCACCGCGGCGGCTGGCCGATGGCCGAGGGGGGATCGCAGGCGATCGCCGACGCTCTGGTGTCCTACCTGGGGACCCTCGGCGGGGTGGTCAACACCGGCCACCCGGTGCAGTCGCTGGCCGACCTGCCCCCGGCCCGGGTTGTGCTGTTCGACCTGTCCCCCCGCCAGCTGCTGGCGATCGCCGGCGACAAGCTCGACGCCCGCTACCGGGACCGGCTGCTGCGCTTCCGCTACGGACCGGGTACGTTCAAGATCGACTACGCCCTCGACGGGCCGGTACCCTGGCGGGCGCACGAGGTCAGCCGGGCGGGCAGCGTGCACCTGGGCGGGACGATGGGCGAGATCGCCCGGGCGGAGGCGGAGGTCGCCCGCGGTGGGCACCCTGCCGCCCCCTACGTGCTGTGCACCCAGACCAGCCTGTTCGACCCCACCCGGGCGCCGCAGGGCAAGCACACCTTCTGGGCCTACTGCCACGTCCCGAACGGGTCGACCGTCGACATGACCGGCGCAATCGAGAACCAGATCGAGCGGTTCGCCCCTGGGTTCCGGGACCGCATCCTGGCCCGGCACGTGATGGGCCCGGCGGCGGTCGAGGCGCACAACCCCAACTACGCCGGGGGCGACATCGGCGCAGGGTCGCACGGCGGTCTGCAGCTGCTCGCCCGGCCGGTGCTGACGCTGCACCCCTATAGAGTCCCGCTGGCCGGCCAGCCGGCCTACCTGTGCTCGTCGTCGACCCCGCCCGGCGCCGGCGTGCACGGCATGTGTGGCTGGTGGGCGGCCCAGGATGCACTGCGCGAACTGGGGAAGGGCTGACGGTGCGGGTGCTGATCTGCGGCGTTCGAGGGTCCACACCCGCGCCGGGAGCCGAGTTCGTCCGCTACGGCGGCAATACCTCATGCGTGGGCATCGCCGGTGACGGCGTGCCCCGGCTGGTGCTCGACGCCGGGACCGGCCTGCGCCAGCTGTCGGCGATGCTTGCGGGCGAGGCGTTCCAGGGCACCATCCTGCTCAGCCACCTGCACTGGGACCACACCCACGGCCTCCCCTTTTTCCCGGCCGGCGACCGGGAGGAGGCGGACGTGACGGTGCTGCTGCCGGCGCAGGGGGAGGACGCAGAGGTGCTGCTCGACCGGGTCATGTCCCCACCGCACTTCCCGGTCCGCCCGAGCGAGTTGCGCGGGCGCCGGGCCTTCGGCAGCCTCGAGGCCGGGTCGCACACGATCGAAGGGTTCAGCGTGCTGGCCCGGCAGATCCCGCACAAGGGCGGGCGGACCTTCGGGTACCGGGTCACCGACGCCTCCGGGGCGAGCCTTGCCTACCTGCCCGACCACAGCCCGACATCGATCGGTCCGGGGCTGGACGGCTTCGGCGAGTACCACGAGGCCGCCCGGGAACTGGTGGAGGGGGTCGACCTGCTGATCCACGACGCCCAGTACACGGCGGCCGAGCTCCCGGGCCGGCTCCACTTCGGCCACGCCGCGATCGACTACTCGGTGGGGCTGGCCACCGCCTGCGGGGTCAAGCGGCTGCTGCTGTTCCACCACGACCCGCCCCGGACCGACGAGCAGCTCGACGCCATCGTCGCCGGGCTGCGGGAGGCGCCGCTGCCGGTGTCGGCAGCGGCGGAGGCAACGGTGATCGAACTGGATGGCCGGGGCCGTACTGAGGAAGACCTCCCGGCGGGCCGTGCCCGGGTGCGCCGCCCCAACCCGCCGAGTGGGTATGGAGCCGGCGTTCAGCGCGGTGCCGGGCGAGATCGGGGAGGATAGTGGCCCTCGGCCAGCCAGGCAGCGCCTTCGAAGAGCCCGATCGGTGTGCAGATGCTACGTCTCGGACCCCGTCTGGTTATTGCCGGTACCCATTCAGGCGCCGGCAAGACAACGGTGGCCGTTGGCCTGATGGCGGCGCTGTCCCGGCGCGGCCTGGCCGTTGCCTCCGCCAAGGTGGGCCCCGACTTCATCGACCCCGGGTACCACGCGCTGGCCACCGGTCGCTCCGGACGGAACCTTGACGCCTGGCTCTCCGGCGAGGAGCAGCTGGCAAGCCTTGCTGGCGCGGGATCGGATGGGGCCGATGTGCTGGTCGTCGAGGGGGTGATGGGCCTGTTCGATGGCTCCGCCCAGCCGGGCTGCGACGGTTCCACCGCAGCCGTCGCCCGGATCCTGGATTGCCCGGTGGTGCTGGTGGTGGATGCCTCGGCGATGAGCGGCTCGGTCGCCGCCCTGGTGCACGGGTTCGCCAGCTTCGACCCACGCCTCGAGGTGGCCGGCGTGGTGTTGAACCGGGTCGGAAGCGAGGGCCACGCCACCCTGCTCCGCGAGGCGCTGGCACCGCTGCGGATCCCAGTCCTCGGTGTGCTTCACCACGACGAGCGGCTCGCCTGGCGGGAGCGCCACCTGGGCCTGGTGCCGGTAGCGGAGGATCCTGCCGGGGTCCGGAGGACGCTGGCTTGCCTGGCGGAGGTGGTTGGCGCCAGCTGCGATGTCGCCGCGTTGCTGGAGGTTGCCCGGAGAGCGGCGGGTCGGGAGGTGCCCGCCCCTCCCTCCGCCGCCCCAGCCGGGCAGCCGGTCCGCGTCGGCCTGGCGGCCGGAGCCGCCTTCAGCTTCACCTATCCGGAGAACCTGACGGCGCTCGTGCAGGCGGGGGCGGAGCTGGTCCCGTTCGACCCGCTGTCGGCTCCGGCGCTGCCGGAGCGGCTCGACGCCTTGTACGCCGGCGGCGGCTTCCCGGAGCTGTTCGGTGAGGCGCTTGCCGCCAACGCCCCCCTGCTGGCGGACCTCCGCCGGGCGATGACGTCGGGGCTGGTGACCTGGGCGGAGTGCGGTGGCTTTCTCTGGCTCTGCCGGACGCTGGACGGGCGGCCCATGGCCGGAATGCTGCCCGCCGACGGCCGCATGACCGCCACGCTCACGATCGGCTACCGCGAGGCGGTGACCCGGGCAGCAAGCCCGCTGGGCGCTGCGGGTCTTCGCCTGCGCGGGCACGAGTTCCACCGATCGGCGGTGGAGCCTCCCGGCGATGGCTTAACCCTGACCAGCCGCTGGGGGAGCGCTACTGCCGGCTACGCCTCCCCCCGCCTTTTCGCCTCCTACCTGCACCAACACCTCGGTGCCGACCCTGCTCCGGCCGAACGGTTCGTTGCCTGCGCCGCCAGCCAGCGGCCTGTGCGCCGATGATGGTTGTCCCAGGCGCCGGCGTCGACTAGCCTCCCGGCAAGCAACCGGCTGGTCAGCGAAGTCCGGTCATCAATCCGGCGCTGTCCCGCAACTGTGGATCCACCGGGGTATCGCCCCGGGGACAAGCCAGGTCGCCTGGCCTGCCGGATGCGGCCATGCATCGTCGCGGAACGAGCGGGCCGGCGTCGGGGCAGGCACCTCTTCGTCGGACCGATGTTCGACAAAGGAGAAGCCATTGGACCGCCGCCACGCCGCCCTGTGCGTCCTGACCGCACTTGCCTGCGGATTGCTGGGAGCCTGTTCACCGTCACGCAGCACCGGGTCGCCGCCAGCCCCACCGGGTGGCGGATACCCGGTGACCGTGACCGCCGGCGACGGTCAGGTCGGCATCCCGGCACGGCCCTCCCGCATCCTGTCGTTGTCGGCGAGTGCCACCCAGATGCTGTACGCAATCGGCGCCGGCCCGCAGGTGGTGGCGGTGGACAAGTACTCGACCGATCCTCCGCAGGCACCGCGCACCTCGATGACCGGCTACGAGGACAGTGCCGAGAGTTACCTGACCGTGCACCCAGACCTGGTCATCCTGGCCTTCGATACCGATGGCCGGCTCGTGGCACAGCTCAGGGTTCTCCATGTCCCGACCCTGCTGCTCCCGCCCGCGGTGACGCTCAACGACACCTACCAGCAGATGGAGACGCTGGGGACGGCGACCGGCCACCTGGCGGCGGCCAAGGCAGCCGTAGCAACGGTGAAGGCCCGGATCGCCGCCATCGTGGCCGCTGTCGGCAATCGGGCCAGGGGGCGGACCTACTACCAGGAGATCGACAACACGCTGTACACGGCCACGTCGCACACCTTCATCGGTGCCCTGTACCGGCTGCTTGGCATGGTCGACATCGCCGATGCCGCCAGCAAGGGCTCCGAGTATCCGCAACTCAGTGCCGAGTACCTGATCAACGCCAACCCCGACTACGTCTTCCTGGCCGATACCGTGTGCTGCGGCCAGAACGCCGCCAGCTTCGGCGCCAGACCGGGCTTCGGGACGATGAAGGCTGTGACCGAAGGTCACGTGTTCGCCCTCAACGACGCGCTGGCGTCGGAGTGGGGCCCCCGGGTAGCCGACTTCCTGGCGACCATCGCAGCTGATGTGGCACCAGGGTCTGTGACGCCAGCTCCGTCCCCGCTGGGCGGCCTCCCGTGAGCCCCGCCGGGACCACCGCCTGCACCAACTGCGGCCAGCCGCTGGACCCGGACCACTGGGCATGCTGCGAGATCTGCGAAGGTGCCGCCCTGTGCCTGCCCTGTGCGCGCGAGCACCTGTGCACCCCGCGCTGCGCTGACCGGGGCTGCCTACCCGGGCTGTGCGTGCATGAGGTGGCCCCTGGGCGAGGTTTGAAGCCTGACCCACACTCTGCGTAGGTGCGGCTAGTAAGTTTTTCCCGGGT
>DAIQBQ010000058.1:0-12621 GCA_036781065.1 Actinomycetota bacterium | reverse complement strand
GTTCTTCACGGTCTTGTCGGAGAGGTGGATCGTCTCGGCGATCTCCCGGTTGGTTTGGCCTTGAGCAACCAGGTCGAGGATCCGCTCTTCCTGGGGAGACAGCCGAGCCAGCTTGGGGTCCTTGTCGTCGTACTTGGCCTTGCGGAGCCGTTCCAGCACCCGGGTTGTGATCGACGGGTCGAGCAGGGACTGGCCGCCCGCCACGCGGCGGATGGCATCGATGAGATCGTGGCCGCGGATCTGCTTGAGCACGAACCCGGCGGCCCCGGCCATGATCGAGTTGAACAGCGCCTCGTCGTCGGAGTACGAGGTGAGCATGATGACGGCGAGCTGGGGGAGCGCATCGCGCAATGCCCGGCAGGCCTCGATCCCACCGCCCTCGGGCATGCGGACGTCCATCACCACGACGTCGGGACGGTAGATGGGCGCCACCCGGATCGCTTCCGGGCCGCTGGAGGCCTCGCCGACGACCTCCAGATCCTCTTCCGCCTCGACCAGGGAAGCCAGACCTTTGCGGACGACCTCATGGTCGTCGACGAACATGACGCGGATGGCCATCGGCACTCTCCCCCTCGTCTATGTAGTCAGTTGCCCAAGCATCCCAGACCCTGACCGTCCCGGAGAGGAGAAGTCATGATCATGGAAGAGGATTTCGCAAACCCGCCAGGCCTTCGGGCCTCCCTGTCGGTGATGCTGGCGACCGACGGCTCCGAGCACGCACTTCGGGCCGCTCGCTTTCTCGCCCGCGTGCTGGACCCCAGCGTGGGAACGATCCGGCTGCACACGGTGTTGTCCGCCTCGATGGAGCCGACCAGCTACATGGGCGACCTGAGCGATGCCCCTGAGCGCCGGGCGGCGATCACCGCTGCCGTGGAGCAGGCCACGGCCGAGTCGCGGAAGATCCTGGAGCAGGCGGGCTTCGCCACCACCACCTCCCGCTCGTTCGGCCACCCCCCGGACGAAGTGTTGCTGGAGGCAGAAGAGCGACGCATCGACCTTGTGGTGGTCGGGCGCCGCGGGCTGCGGATGCCGTCCGCGCTGATGCTGGGGAGCGTCTCCGGTTTCCTGTTGCACCGTGCCCCGATGCCGGTCCTGATCGTCCCCTGAGCGCCCAGGCCTCATGGGATGGGCACGGAGAGTTCACGATGCATACCGCTGTCCTCCCGGCGGGTTACCCGCCAAGAGGCACCGAGCCCAGCCGCGCGGTTCTCGATGTTGGTGAGCCCGTGCCCGCGGGTGACGGTGGCCGGGTCGTACGGCTCGCCGTTGTCGTCGATGGCGAGACGGACCCCGTCCGGCCCCGCCCTGATGGCGACCCGAACCTTCGTGGCGTGCGAATGGCGGGCGATGTTCGAGAGCACCTCCCGTAGGATCTGGATCACGCTGGCCTCCTGTTCGGTGCTGAGGCGGCCAAGTGCCTCCCGGTCCAGGTCAGGAGCAACCCGGGCCAGCGTGTTGACCTCGAACTCCTTGATGAGCTGCTGGATGGCCCCCTCGCCCCCCTGCTCGATAACAGCGTGGGGCCGGAGTTCAAAGATGTAGTTGCGGACGTCCCGTACGACGTCGTCCAACCGGGTGATCGCTTCATCGAGGCGAGATCGAACCCGGGGGGTGTCCCGGTCGAGCAGCCCCATGGACCCCTGGAGCGAGAGGCCTACCGAGTAGATTGCCTGGATCACGCCGTCGTGTAGTTCCCTCGAGATCCGTTCCCGCTCCTCCAGCACGGCCATCTCCCGCAGCATCCCAGTCAGCCGTTCGTTCTCCAGAGCCATCGCCATCTGGTTCGCCAGCATCTGGAGGACCAGGAGGTCGTCGTCGGTGAACGGATTGCCTCCCGCCTGGCCGTAGACGGCGAGCGCCCCCACCGGGAGGTCGCGGACCTGCAACGGCGCGAACGCCCCGTTCTCCGGGTCGCCCAGGAGCCGCCGGACCTCCTCGTTGATCTCGGGATCGGCGCGGAGGTCGTCCACTCGCTCGGGCTGGCCGCGGCCCATAACTGCCCCCGACTTCGACTGCCCCGGGTGGATGCGTGCCCCGATGAGCTTCTCCGGCTCCGGCCCGCCGACGGCTTGGCGGATGATCAGGTCGTCGGATTCCGGATCACGCAGCATCACCGTTGCCCTGGTTCCGTTGATGAGGGAACGGGCCTCCTCGGCCACCGCGCGAAGGATCTGGTCGGTCGTGGTCGGGGTGACCAGCAGCCGGCCCACCCGGTCGACGGAGGCGAGCTGGGCGAGCCGCTGGGTGAGCTCCTGGCCGCGGACCCGGAGCTGCTCGAACAGCTCCGAGCGCTCAATCGCCGAGCCGGCTTGGGCGGCCAGCACCGTCGCCAGCCGCTCGTCCTCAGCCGAGAACTCCTGCCCCCCCTCCTTGTCGGTGAGGTAGAGGCGGCCGTACACCCGGTCTCGCACGACGATGGGTACCCCGAGGAACGAGTGCATCAGCGGGTGGTGGGGCGGGAACCCGGCCGATCGGGGGTGGGCCGACACCTCGGCGAGCCGCAGCGGGGCGCGTTCGGTCAGCAGTGCGCCCAAGACGCCCACTCCGGTCGGGAGGTGCCCGATCGCCTCTACCGTGCTCTGGTCCATCCCTGAGTGGAGGAACTTCACCAGGACCCCCTGGCGGACAAGGCCGATCGCCCCGTAGGAGGCGCCGACGACCTGTCGAGCCAGCGTGGCCATCCGCGCCAGCAGGAGGTCGAGCTCGTGTTCGCCGGCGAGGGCCATCGCCGACTCGACCAACGCGTCCAGTTGCCGGGGACTCTGGCTGCTGGCCATGGTGCAACCGAGTCTACGACGTTGTTTGTGCTTTGATTGGGACCGGGCGTTCGGCCTGACCTGAGCCGGTTCTCATGGACCGGCGAGACGAGCCGTTTGGCACCTGGCTGCCTGGCTGCCTGGCTGCCTGGCTCCGGCGGCGTAGATGGCGCCCGGCAACAGCTTCGTGCTTACCGGCGGAAAGGAAGTCTGCCCTGGGGCGCCAAAGGCATGCGGTCTACTGCGCAGACAGCCCTCGATTTCGTGCTTCCCGCTCAAGGCAAAAGAACCGCCGAACGTAGGAACGCTGATCAAGGGACTTGTGGCGGAGATTGGGCTGGCTGTGCCGACGCGAATCGGGAGCCGCGCGGCCCACGCCCGACAGGATGGTTGGCCCTATCGACTCTGGCCCGATCGGCGAGAACCTTGAACAATGGAGCCTCAGCAGGATGGACCCCGCGGGCAACTCGCTGACGGGGCGTTGAGCGGTCCAGCGTATGGATCGAAGCTTGTTTGCGCCCGCCCTCTTCACGAAGCCTTGCCCCCGGCGCGGCGCCGTGCTCAGGTCCAGCGACGGAGCGACCTGCGGGGTTCGGGATCGCGCCAGCTAATGGCGTCGGGCCCCGATTGTGCCGAGCGAAGGCTGCTGCTCCGGCCATCGACAAGGTTCCCCCGGCACCTCGCCCCGCTGGGCGAAGCGTGGTATGCGGTTGCCAGCCGTATGCGGGCGTCCACGAGCCGGCTGAGGCCGGCCCTGCCGGTCGCCCTGGCCGTGCTGTTCACGGCCTGTTCCTCGGCCCACGGGCCGGCGGCAGGGCCCAGCCATACGACCCCGACCCCCACCACGCGGGCGACCGCCAGCTCGTCTCCGGCCCCGTCGACTCCGGCCCCGAGCGCCCCCCCGTCGACTCCGGCGTCGGGTGCATCATTCTCCTGTGGCACGGCCGAGGGCCGGCTGACAGGCGTCGGCACCCTGGTCCTCCAGCAGGTGACGACCGGCTCCCACCCCGGCTACGACCGCATCACCTTCCGATTCACCGACCTGGGCCCGCTACCCTCCGGCGTCACCTACACGGTGTCGCAGGTCCAGCCCCCTCTTCTCCAAGACCCGAAAGGGACCCCGCTGGCCGTTGCCGGTAGTGCGTTCCTCGCGGTGGTGCTCCACGACGCCTACGGCTACGACCCGCTCAATACGCCGCCGAAGGCCAGCTACCAGGGTCCGACCTCGCTCAGCCCCCACCTCCCGACGCTGGTCGAGGCCCGAGAGGGCGGGGACTTCGAGGGCTACCTACGCTGGTATATCGGGCTATCCCACACCGCCTGCTGGCGGGTCGCCCAACTGGCGAATCCGCCCCGATTCGTCCTTGACGTTGCCGCCCCGTAGCCTTGTTGGCGCTTCAGCGCTCGCAGTCCAAGGACGTCCGGTTGCGAAGAAAACGGCCCTGATCGGCTTGCGGCTTGTACACAGCCTAAAACCAAATGGCAGCCACGAGCCCTGATGCCCAGGAGGTGGCGGTGCTCGGTCCAGGTGATCCTCAAGGCTCTCTGCTCGAACCTCGGGTGATGCGCCGGCAGCTGGTGACCAAGGGTTCCCGCTACGAGCCGCTGGCCGACCGTGGCCACGAGATCGTCTCCGACGATGGGACCTCCCGGCGGACCCGGGTGGACGCACACGGGAAGGCCCGGCGAGACCCCTTGAGCCTCCATCCAAGCCAAGAAGCCAGGCTATCCGGTGTTTTGTGGATCATGGGCCCTCATTATTGTGTGTAGCGATCCACAAAACTCCTGCGGCCCCAGGCTGAAAGGGCATCTCAGTCCCTGGGGGCGGGTGCTCGTGTTGGTGCCGCTGCCGCCGACGGCGGGCAGTTGGTCCTGGCACTGGCAAGCCGTCCGGCTGCGGCCTCGGCTGCGCCCGGCGGCTGGAGGACCTGAAGGCCGTCAGCGATCTCCTCACCGCCAACGGAGGCGCGGTGGCCACGTCGCTTACCGGCTGGTGGGGTGTCGCCCTGCAGGTGCCCCTGCTGGCGGTGGTGGCGGCGCTGACCCAGATGGACCTGGCCGGCGTGCTCCGCCGCCGGGTGCACCGCCAGCGCCCGTGACCGGTAGGGATGCTGGGTGGCCGACTGTCAGGATGCCGGGGGCAGCTCACTGGGCGCGGCAGGCACCTCCCCTTCCAGGTCCGTGAGCGACAGGAAAGACTCGTCCTCCTGGGCGAAGTGCAGCCGGAGGACCGCAGCCAGCCCGTAGAGCAGCCGGCGCAGATCCGGGAGATCCTCGGCCGTTGGTCCAGCCTCGCCCAGCTGGCTGACCCGCCGGTCGAACTCGGCGATGAGCCGGGCGATCTCGACGTGGCCCCGGCTCATGGCGCCCGTCGGATCGCTGCCGCCCAGGATGCCGGCGACCACCGGGTAGAGCACGCGGTCGTCCTGCCGCTCGTGTGGGGCGATCTCTTCGAGCAGGAAGCGGCGTAGGGCGACCAGTTCGGCCAGGGCTTCCCGGGGGGGCTCGGCGTCCAGCCGGTCGGCCACCGAAGACAGTTCACCCAAATGGGGCGCCAGGACCCGGTGCTGCTGTCGGGCCTGCTCGGCTACCGCAGTCGCTCCCGGCGCCGCCGGCCGCCGCCGCCCGGGGGTGAGCGCTCGCAGGGCGTTCAGGATCACGGCCACGTCGATGGCCTCCTGCAGGAGGGCACCCCACACTGGCGCCAGGTACCCGGCGGCGGCGACCGCCATGGCCACTAGGGACAGCCCCATCCCCACCTGCACGCTCTGGCGGGCGATGCGGCAGGAACGCCGCGCGATGCCGATCGCCTCGACCACCCGGCTGAGCCGGTCCACCATGATCACCACATCGGCGGCCTCGGACTGGGCGGCCGCCCCCCGGGCCCCCATGGCGATGCCCACGTCGGCGGCCGCCAGGGCGGCGGCATCGTTCAGGCCGTCGCCCACCATCACCACCGGGCTCTGCTCGCGGGCCGCCACGACCACGTCCAGCTTGTCCTGCGGGGAACACCCCGCCCGGACATCGTCGGCACCCACCGCCAGCCCGACCCGCTGCGAGATCTCCAACGCGTCCCCGGACAGGATCGTCACATTCCTGATACCCGCCTGGCGCAGCGCCCGGATGGTGGCGGCGGCGTCCGGCCGCAGCGGGTCCTCCAGCACGAGTAGGGCGGATGAGCCACCAGTGGCAACGAACACCTCCGACTGCCCCTCCTGGCTGACCGTGCGGTGCAGGTTGAGCAGCGCATCCGGGATGCCCTCGGGGAACACCAACCGGGCGGACCCGAGCCGGACCGGCTCGCCCCCGACGACGCCCAGCAGTCCCTGGCCGGGGATCTCCCTGCATGCTTCGGGGACGGCGAGGGGGACCCCCTGGGCCCGGGCGGCGGCCACGATCGCCTCCCCGAACACATGGGCTGACGCCTGCTCCAGCGAAGCGGCGAGCGCCAGCAGGTGCCCGGCGGGGGCGTCGCCTGCCTGGAGCAGGGCGCTGACCATCGGGGTGCCGGCGGTGACCGTACCGGTCTTGTCGATGAGGAGGCGCTGGACCCGGTCGAGCCCCTCCAGGGCGGCACTGTTCTTGACGATGATCCCGCGGTGGGCGGCGCGGGACATGCCTGCCACGAAGGCGATGGGAGCGGCGAGGATCAGCGGGCAGGGGGTGGCGACCACCAGGACCGCCAGGCCCCGGACCGCCTGCCCGGTCACCAGCCAGGCCACTCCCGCCCCGGCCAGGGCCAGGGGGACGAAGAACGCCGCATACCGGTCGGCCAACCGGACGAAGGGCGCTTTGCCGGACTCCGCCTGCTCCACCAGGCGCACCACCCCGGCGTAGGTGCTGTCCTGCGCCCTTGCCGTGGCCACCAGATCGAAGGGCGGGCCGGCATTCACCGTGCCGCTGCGCACGTCCGCACCGGCGGCGTACTCGACCGGCCGGGCCTCACCGGTGAGCGCCGACTCGTCGATGACCGCCATGCTGCCCCGCACGGTGCCGTCCACCGGCACCACCTCGCCCGAGCGGACCAGCAGCCGGTCACCGGCACTCACCTCGGCTGCCGGCCGCGGGACCAGGTCGTCACCCTCGTAGCGGCGCACGGTCGTGGGTGCCCGCTGCAGCAGCCCCGATAGCTCCCTTCGAGCGCGCCGGGAGGCGGCCTCTTCGAGCGCCAGCCCGCCCGAGAGCATGAACGCCACCACCGCCCCCGCCAGATCCTCATGGGTGAGGAGGGCGCCGAGCATGGCCACGACGGCGATCAGATCGACGCCAAGTTCTCGCTTGAGCAGAGCGCGTCCCAGGGAGATGGCGAGCGGCACCAGTACCACAATGGTCGTCGCTGCCCACAGAATGTGGCCCCAGGCGGGCCGGGCCAGCCAGGCCAGACCCCCGCCCACCACACCGGCCAGGGCGACCCCGGCGGTGAGACGGGACGCCCTGGCACGCCATTGGGCGGCCCATGTCCTCTTCGCGTCTCTGCCCGTCCTCATATCCACGCTTTCCACCGGCCCCCCCATACGCTTTAGCTTGCCGGGTTGGACGGAGCGGCGGAAGTTCTGCTTGTCCCATGCTCGTGGTGCCGACTGGCCCAGGGCGGGTGGGCTCTTTGGCCTGATCCCGGAGCGTTGGCTCAACTCGGCCTTGCCGGAGGCCTCCGCCAAGGCCTGGTAGATCCAGGCCGGCTCCGGGTCGGCATGATCCCGTGCCATGGTGGCCAGGGCGGCCAACCGGATACGGTCGTCATGGCCGTAGGACCTCGGGGCGCCCCGCTGCATTAGGTAGCGGAGAGTGAACCTCCCCCCATCGACCGGACACCCTGGACCCGTGTAGCCCCGGACGTGGATGTTGGCATGATCCGTCCGGCGACAGCTTCCCTGAGGCGAGCTGCTGAACGCCCGCCGGGTGTATGCTGATCTGCATGCAATCGACAAGCGTTCGGATCGACGTGGAGACGCACGAAGAGTTGAAGAGGCTGGCCTCGTCCCTCGGGGTGACCGTCGGGCAAGCAGTCGCCATAGCCGTCCGGGGACTACAGCAAGAGCGGATCGGCCGGCAATTGGTCGTGGAACTTCGAGAAGACGAGGTCGCGTGGCTTGACGCTGATCTCGGGTGACATTGTGGATATCGACCTTGGGCTACCGGAGGGGCATGAGGCTGGATTCACTCACTCGGCGGTCCTTGTCACGGCCCAGCGGATCTTGGACGAGAACCCCGCGGTGGTGCATGTTGTTCCGCTCACATCTACCCTCCGAGGTTACGAGTCCGAGGTTAGGGTCGAGCCAGATCCGGCAAACGGCCTCACGGAGACGTCCGTGGTTCAGTGTCAGCATGTGCGGGCGGTCTCGATTCGTAGGATCGACGTCGTGCGGGGAAACATTGGTGCGACGCATCTGACTCAAGTCCGCGAGACTCTCGCCGTCCTTCTTGATTTGCCTTGATCGGCAAGGGCTTCCCCACGATGTAGCGCGTCGCCGGCGGCCTCGGCCTTGTCAGCCGAGCGCTTCGCGGAAGCCTTCGCGCCACGAGAGCACGGTCGGAGCCCAGTCGCATTCTTTGCGCGCTCGTTCATTCGAGACCGCTCCCAGCCCGACGAAGAGTTCGAGTGCCCGTGAGGGGTCCTTCGGTGGGGCTGGCGCGCCCACACACGAGGCGTAGACGGGCAACCACTCCGTGCCGGGTGCCGG
Source organism: Actinomycetota bacterium (assembly GCA_036781065.1). Lineage (GTDB taxonomy): Bacteria > Actinomycetota > CADDZG01 > JAHWKV01 > JAOPZY01 > DAIQBQ01. The sequence goes on along the minus strand of DAIQBQ010000058.1, from coordinate 4,184 downwards.
CTCGTCGTCAACGATGTTCACGGGACCCGTGGGCCAATTCAGCGCCAACATCGCAGCCTTTGCGACATCATCGACGTGAATGAACGACACGATGTCATAGGTCTGGACAAGCTCTCCGTTGCGAGCCTGTTCTGCGGTCGCGCCACCTCGCGCGAAGCTGGTGCCCGGCCCGTACATCGTTCCATTTCGCAGGAGAACGGATTCGGGTACTTCATTGACCGTCTCCTCCAACACCAATAAAGCCTCAGCGCTGCTGCCCAACGTTGGGGACCCGACGTCGAATGCGTTGCTCTCGTGCGCGAGACCGGGTCCGGGAGCGTAGAGGGCATAGCTTTGCGCGACCATCCGTCGCGCCCTGGCGGCGACGGTTGCGTCGACGAGGTTGCGGGTGCCCTGCGTTCGGATGCGGTTGTTTGCTGTGGAGTCTGAAGAGGCCAGGCTCGTCAGCTGATGGATCACGGCATCTGGCCGCTCGGCACGGACCACCTCAATGAGCGCGTCACGCGCGAAAACGTCGACGATGACGGCACGTGCACCCATCGATCGGATCGTCTGCGCCGCCGCCTCATCTTTCGCCATCCCCACGGTCTCGTAGCCTTCGGCAACCAGCAACGGCATTAGAGCCCGCCCGATCACACCACTTGCTCCAGCGACAAAGACCTTCATGCCACACTCCTCCAATGGTTCCTCTTCCAACGTGGGTTGGGTAAATCCTTCAGCACAACCGACCTTGAGGTTCCTCCCGGGCTCTACCCACATGGGCATGCCTCGAAGCGCCTTTGTCCCTGCGGTCGTGGAGGTGTTCTCCGGGGAGAGAGCCAGCAACGTCGGCAGCTGTGGCATGAGAGTCTCACAGGCAAGTCCGTACCGACTTCTTCAGCTGCGCTGCTCGCGTGACCGCGGTCATCAACGGCCTGGCGGGAGGCAATCTTCGCTGTCCCAAGGGCTCGTCCCCCCTGGACGCGGCGGAGGTGGAAGCGGTCGCGCATGACGTGTCCGAGGTCCGCATGGTGGGGGTGAGCCCCGCCGAGTCGCACAGCTTGCTGGCCGTCGCGAACCGGGAGACGTCGCCGATCTCGGCCACCAGGGTCATCGCCGTGACCAGGCCGACCCCGGGCTGGACGCAGAGTGCCTCCACCCGGGCATCGGCTTTGGCCAGGGCGCGGATCTCCGTTTCCAGCCGGCCGATCGGGATGGCGACGGCGTCTCCCAGGCCGCAGCAGCCGTCGATGACCATCCGGTGCGTCAGGCGCACAGGGACCGCTGCCAGCCAGGACCTGCCCGTCATCGCTCCACAGCTTCTCGCCATCGGCTTTCAGTCCCTCGTCGGCCAGCACCGTGTAGATGCGGTTCTTGAGCGCGGTGCGTACCCGCACCAGCGACGCCCGCTGCCGGAGCAGCACCCGCAGATCGCGGACCTCCTTGGGGGCGATCCAGGCCTCGGGGAGCAGATCCGTGCGCAGCAGATGGGCGAGCATCCGGGCATCGACCTTGTCGTTCTTGAGGCGAGCCGAGGCGATCGCCTTACGGGCGCTACAAGCCCGCGGATACATTCGCCGGGCTGGATCTTCTACTCTGGTCGGTCCGGTCGCCGGACGACGATGAGGTCGACCTGGCGTTTCGGGGCGAGCTCCAGGAGGCACCGCCAAGCCTGGCGGCCTCGGAGGTTGTCGGGGCGGCGCTGGCGGGCGAGGTACTTGAGGGTGGACAAGCTCTTCTCAGGCGAACTCCTCCGAGGTGTCGGGGGCACCAGTGACGGAAGGGCTCCGGCGGTGGGGCAGCCGTTGACCCCGCCACGGTTGCCGCTCCATGACTTATAAGTCATAATGGCCCGGGTGCCCGTGGACCGGTGGGAAGTGGAGTTCTGTCGGTTCGAGGGTGGAAACCCCGTTGTGGAGGAGTTGCTGGCCCTGAGGGACAAGGACGTGCAGCTGGCCACCGAGGTGGTTCAAGACCTCAAGGACCTGGAGGAATTTGGGTTCGCCCTGCCCGAGAAGCGGCTGCACAAGGTCAAGGGGACCGACCTCTGGGAGCTGCGAACCCTGTGGCAGCAACCGCATCGCCCGGTCGCTGTTCTTCGAGGCGGGGGGACGACTCCTCGTCGTCACGACGATCTGCCAGAAGAAGGAGCGGGAGATTCCCTCCGCCGTGAAGAATCGGGCGCTGGAGCGCATGGACCGATGGCGAAAGGAGCGGGGCCTTTGAAGCTCAGCGAGTTCATCGACAGCCACGTGCGCACCGGCCCGGAGTGGGCCGAAGCCTACGACGAATCCGAGCTGCGACGACAGAGCGCGCGGATGCTCGCCAGGGCCCGGCGAGAGCAGGGGATCTCGCAGGCTCAGCTTGCCGAGCGGTGCGGGACGGACCAGGCGGTGATCTCCCGGATCGAGCGCGGCGTGGTGAGCCCCTCGCTCGACACCCTCTGGCGCGTCTCGGCCGGGCTGGGGTTGCGCCCAGTGCTCCGCTTCGAGGCGATGCCCGAACCAGCAGCGACTGAAAGGCGGATACCTCAGAGGGTCATGGCCCAGGTCAAGGAAGCCGCGCCGGTCGCAGCCAAGGCGTCCCAGAGCGAGCGGTCCACGGCCACGGCACGGGTCGTGAGGGGCAAGGCCACCGGCAGGAGGGCAGCGAAGACACCAGCGGGCGCGACAGTGGAGGTAACCCCTGCGGAGACAAGGGCCGGGCGGCGCCAGAGGGGACGTTCCGTTGGTGGCTCGACGGCACGTCAGGACCCGTCATAGGGCTCCCGTGCATCGCGCGTTCGGGCCTTCACGTCGCCTCGGTACTTCTTGGAGCGGTTCCTCAACGGATCAAACCGGAAAGTCAGGAGCACCATGAGCACGATGAAGGCAGTCCGGGCCCACGAGCGTGGAGGGCCCGAGGTCCTCCGCTACGAAGACGCACCCATCCCTGCTGTAGGGGCAGGCGAGGTCCTGGTGGAGGTGCACGCAGCGGCAGTGACCCCAGGTGAGCTTGCGTGGGACCCCACCTGGGAGTCGCCGGATGGGAGCGACCGGACCCCAACCATCCCGTCGCACGAGTTCTCCGGGGTGGTGGCGAAGACGGGACCCAGCGTCGCTGGCTTCGTTCCAGGCGACCAGGTTTACGGCCTGATCGACTTCTACCACGACGGGGCAGCAGCGCAGTACGTGTCGTTGCCCCACGAGGTTGTGGTCCTGCGGCCGACGCGGCTGTCCCACGTCGAGTCGGCCGCGCTGCCATTGGCGGCGCTCACCGCTTGGCAGGCACTGGCAGACAAAGCGCAGGTGCGCTCGGGCGAGCGGGTGTTCATCCAAGGGGGCGCAGGTGGTGTGGGATCCCTGGCGGTCCAGTTGGCCAAGGCGCTCGGGGCGGATGTCACCGCGACGGCGAACGCCGACGATCAGGCGCTGGTAAAGACATTGGGTGCCGACCGGGTGGTCCCGTCGGTTCCAGAGAGCCTTTCCCCAGGAGACCAACCCTTCGACATCTTGCTGAACACGTTCGGCGGCCCCGTGCCGGCGGAATCCTACGGGCTGGTGAGGCGGGGAGGCCGGCTGGTCACCCTGGCGCAGCCATTCGACCAATCATTGGCGGATGCCCACGGGATCCAAGGGATCTTTTTTGTGGTGTCTCCGAATCCGGACGAGCTACGCCACATTGCCGGCCTGGCCGACGAGGGTGAGCTGCGCCCCGTCGTCGCTCAGACGTTCCCCCTGGCGGAGGCGGCGGTCGCCTATGGGCCTCCGCCGACCCCCCGGCGACCGGGGAAGACCGTCTTGGTAGTTCGGTCATGACCGCCCCTGAGTCGATGCCGACCCTCCTGGCGAGCACCGGGAGCGAGCCGGCCTCATCCGGTCTGGCCGGCTCGGTGCTCGACGTCCACGAGGAGTGGTCGCCGCCGGACGGCGGCACTTCTCGTTGAGCTCAATGGCCACGCCCATTGACCATCCGGGTGGGCGAGTCGCATTTCGGCCGCCACCGGCGGCGCGTCGGAAGGTGGGTCTTCCTGTCCCAGCCAGTGATGCCCTCCGTCGACATCGAACCGAGCAAGCCGTCCGGCGTCTGAAGTGGGGGAAAGGGTGGCGGGGTCTTGATCTGGTTTTTGACCGCGGCGACGGGCGTCCCCTCGACCCCGACGCGCTTACTACTAAGCCCGGATCCACCGGCCGGCGGTCGAATTAGTAGCCCGATAGACGCGGAAA
>DAIQBQ010000057.1:0-12630 GCA_036781065.1 Actinomycetota bacterium | reverse complement strand
ATCTGAGCCCGCCGGCGCCCGGCCGGAACCGGGCGCCGGCCTGGCCGAGCTACCGGCGCTACCGGGCCGACCCGGAGGACTGGTTCACCGGCGACGAGATCGCCCGGGCCGCCCGCTACCGGGCGCCGCTCCGGGCCGCCGCGGGCATCGAGGCGGCGGCCGGCGTGGTGGCGCTCGCGCTGGCGGTCGTGGCCCGGCTGGCGGCGCACCTCGACCACGCCCTGGGGCTCAGCGGCCGGACGGCGGTGATGGCGATCGCCGCCGCCCTGATCCTCGGCGCCACCGTGCTCGACCTGCCCTTCTCCGCCTGGCGCCGGGCCTACGAGCGGCGCTGGGGCTTCTCCCGGCAGACCGCCGCCGGCTGGGCCGCCGACCACGCCAAGAGCCTGGCGGTCTCGCTGCTGCTGGGGGCCGGCGTGCTGGTCGGGGCCTGGTCGGTGATCGGCGCCACCGCCCTGTGGTGGCTCTGGCTGTGGATTGCCTGCTCGGCGCTGTCGGCGCTGCTGGTGATGGTGGCTCCGGCGCTGCTCGCTCCGCTCTTCAACCGGTTCCGGGAGCTCGACGACGCCCAGCTCGCCGCCGCCACCCGGCAGCTCGGCCGCCGGCTGGGGGTCGAGGTCCGTCAGGTGCTGGTGATGGACGCCAGCCGGCGCACCGCCAAGCACAACGCCTACTTCACCGGGCTGGGGCGCACGAAGCGGGTCGTCCTCTGGGACACGCTGCTGGCCGACTGCGAGCGGCCGGCGACGCTCGCCGTCCTCGCCCACGAGCTCGGCCACTGGCGCCGCCACCACGTCCGCTGGCTGCTTGCGATCAGCTCGGCGGTGTTGCTGCCCGGCCTGCTCGCCCTCCACCTGCTGCTCGACGGGGCGGGGACGCACCGCTTGTTCGGGATCGCCGGCGCCGCCGACCCGGCGGCGATCCCGATGGCCGCGCTGGCGGTGGTCATCGGCCAGGCGGTATGGCTCCCCGTCGCCGGCTGGATATCCCGGGGCTTCGAGCGGCAGGCCGACGCCGACGCGGTGGGGCTGATCGCCGATGCGCAGCCGTTTGTGGCGATGATGCACGACCTGGCGGTGAAGAACCTGAGCGAGCTGGCCCCCTCCCGGGCGGCCTATCTCCTCGCCAGCCACCCACCGCCCGCCGAGCGGATGGCGCTGGCGGCGGGGATGGCCACCGCTGACCGCATGGCCGCCAGGGCCCCGCACGAGCGATAATTGGGGGTCGGGCCACGTCGGCGAGCTGGAGGGATCCACATGTCCATGGTTCAAGGCGCCACCCTCGTCGAACTTTTCAACAACCGGGTGGCAGCCACGCCGGACAATGTCTGGTTGAAGACCAAGGCCGGTGAGGGTTGGCAGGGGCTCACCTACGGGGAGGCCTCGACGCAGGCCCAGGAACTGGCCAACGGGCTGATCGGGCTCGGCGTCGGGCCGGGTTCGGCAGTTTCCCTGCTCGGCAAGAACCGGGCTGAGTGGATGCTCTCCGATGTCGCCATCCTGCTGGCCGGGGGCCGCACGGCGCCGGTGTATACGACGAACTCGCCCCGCCAGGCCGGCCACGTGATCGCCAACTCGGAGTCGACCGTTGTCATCGTCGAGGACGCCGAGCAGCGGGACAAGGTGCTGAAGGTCCGGGACGAGCTGCCAGGCCTGTCGACCATCGTGGTCATGACCGGCGAGGGCGCCGGCCAGTACCCGGGAGTGATCTCGTACGAGGAGCTCCGGGCGGGCGGCCGTACGGTCGCCCAGGAGAAGCCGGAGGAGCTCAAGGCCCGGATGGCCGCTCCGAAGCCGGGCGACGTGGCGACTCTCGTGTACACGTCCGGGACGACCGGGGAGCCCAAGGGGGCCATGCTGACCCACGACAACTTCGTCAAGACGATGCGGGCCAGCATCGACGTGATGCACCTCGACAACAACGAGGCCCACCGGCTGATCTCCTACCTGCCGCTGTCGCACATCTTCGAGCGGCTGGTCGGGGAGTGGACCGCGATCGGGCTCGGTGCCGAGGTGTGGTTTGCCGAGTCGATCGACAAGCTGGTCGCCAACTTGAAGGAGTGCCGCCCGACGCTGTTCATCGGCGTGCCCCGGGTCTACGAGAAGTTCTACAGCGGCATCCGCGCCCGCCTCGGCGAGCAGCCGGTGGTCAAGCGGGTGATGGCAACGAAGGCGATCGAGGCCGGTACCGCCAAGGTCAAGCTGGAGCAGGGGGGCCACCCGGTCCCCGGGGGGCTGGCCCGCAAGCAGAAGTTCCTCGACCACCTGGTGAACTCCAAGCTGCGCCATGAGCTGGGCATGGACGCCTGCCGGCTGGCGGTCAGCGGCGCGGCCCCGCTGTCGCCGGAGGTCATGACCTTCGTCCACGCCCTGGGCATCACGCTGGTCGAGGGCTACGGCCTCACCGAGACCACCGCGCCGATCTCGGTCAACCCGTCGGAGCGGATCCGGATCGGGACGGTCGGCCCACCGCTGCCCGGGGTTCAGGTGAAGTTCGACACCGACGGCGAGCTGCTGGTCAAGGGCTACAACGTCTTCGCCGGCTACTACAAGAATGAGGAGGCCACCGCGGCCGCGTTCACCGGCGACGGGTTCTTCCGCACCGGGGACGTCGGCGAGTTCGACGCCGCCGGCTACATCAAGATCACCGACCGCAAGAAGGACCTGATCGTGACCGCCGGGGGCAAGAACGTGGCCCCGCAGGTGCTGGAGGAGCGGCTCAAGTTCGACCCGATCATCTCGCAGGCGCTGGTGATCGGTGACCGCAGGCCGTACCTGGTGGCCCTGCTGACCCTCGACCCCGAGGCGGTCGCCAAGTGGGCCGCCGACAACGGGGTGAGCTACAGCGACGTCACCGACCTGTCGGCCAACCCGAAGCTGCTCGACGAAGTAAAAGCCATGGTCGAGCGGGTCAACGGCGAACTGTCCCGGCAGGAGGGGATCAAGCGCTGGACCGTGCTCCCTCGGGACTTCTCGCAGGACGCCGAGGAGATCACCCCGACGCTCAAGGTGCGCCGCAAGATCATCACGGAGAAGTACTCGGCCGAGATCGAGCGGCTGTACTCCTAAGCCGGTAGCCCCCCGCTGGCCCCTTGACGGGGCTGCCCCTCGCCACTAAGGTCAGGCTAACCTAAGTGTATTCGTTAAGGACACTTTAGAAATCCTCTTAGGGATGCCTGATGACCGGTCCGAATCGGCTGTCCAGCCGGGCGATCCTGCTCGCCCTTGCGCTGCTCCTGGCCGCCTGCGGCAGCGCCAGGAGCGGGGACGCCCCGCTCGTGCTGTACAGCGGGCAGCACCCGCAGACGGTCAGCGCGCTGGTGGCCGCGTTCACCAACGCGACCGGCATCAAGGTCAGTGTCCGCTCCGACGACGAGGGCACGCTGGCCAACCAGATCCTGCAGGAGAGCAAGCGCAGCCCCGCCGACCTGTTCTACACCGAGAACTCGCCGCCGCTGGAGGCACTCGCCGAGCACGGGCTGCTCGCCCCAGTCGACGCCTCGACGCTCGCCGCGGTGCCGAGCCGGTACAGCTCGGACACGGGCGACTGGGTGGGGGTGTCCGCCCGGGCGGCCTCGTTCGTCTACAACACCAGCAAGCTGGCCGGTGCCGGTGCGCCGAGCTCGGTGCTGGACCTGGCCCAGCCCGGCTGGAAGGGCAAGCTCGGCCTCGCCCCGACCGAGTCCGATTTCCAGCCGTTGGTGACCGCCGTTGCCAGGCTCGACGGGACGGCGGCGGCGACCGCCTGGCTGACCGGTCTGAAGGCCAACGCCCAGATCTACCCCGACAACGAGTCGCTGGTGGCGGCGATCAACAACGGGCAGGTCGCCGCCGGGGTGATCAACAGCTACTACTGGTACCGGCTGCGCGACGAGGTCGGCGCCGCCGGGATGCACTCGGCACTGGCGCCGTTTGCTCCCGGGGACCCCGGGAACCTGGTCGACGTGTCGGGGGCTGCGGTGCTGGCGTCGTCGCGGGAGCGGGCCGCCGCCCAGAAGTTCCTCGCCTTCCTGGTCGGCCCTCAGGGCCAGCAGATCATCGCTACCAGCGAGAGCTACGAGTACCCGATCGGCTCGGGCATCACGACCGCCAAGGTCACGGTCCCACTCTCGGCGCTGCGCCCGCCCAGCGTCTCGGTCGCCGATCTCGGGGACGGCTCGGCGGCGTTGTCGCTGCTCCAGCACGTCGGCCTGGTCGACTGATGGCCAGCCGCTGATGGCCCGCTCCGGAGTGGCGGTCCCGGCGCCGCCGGGGGTCGTCGCGCCGACCCCCGCTCAGCGGGCAGCGCGCCCGCGCCGTCCCGGCCCCGTGATCGGCCTGGCCGGGCTGGTTGTCGCCGCCCTGGTCCTGCTCACCCCTGGGTTCCTCATCTTCCAGGCCGGCCAGCTCGGCTGGGCGGGGCTCTCCCACCTGCTGTTCCGGTCACTGGTCGCCCAGCTGCTGTGGAACACGGTGCGGCTGGCGGTGGCGGTGACCATCCTGGCCGGCGGGATCGGCCTCGGCGCCGCCTGGTGCGTCGAGCGCACCCGGCTTCCCGGCCGCAAGTTCTGGGCGGTGGTCGTCGTCCTGCCCATCGCCATCCCGGAGTTCGTTGTCGGCTACGCCTGGGCCTCGGTGTTCCGCAGCCTGCACGGCTACCTGGCGGCGGTGCTGGTGATGACCTTGTCGCTGTACCCGTTCGTCTACCTGCCGGTCGTCGCCGCCCTCCGCCGCCTCGATCCCGGTCAGCAGGAGGTCGCCGCCAGCCTCGGGATGGGGGCGGTGACCTCGTTCTTCCGGGTGACCCTACGCCAGCTCCGTCCGGCGCTCATCGGCGGGTGCCTGCTGGTGTCGCTGTACCTGCTCGCCGACTACGGGGCGTTCGAGATCGTCCGCTACCAGACGTTCACCACGACGATCTTCACCGAGCTCAACCTAGGCTTCGACAACGCCGCCGCCTCGGCCCTGGCGCTGGTCCTGGTCGCCCTGAGCATGCTGTTCCTGGTCGGAGAGTTTGCCGTCGTCCGGCGAGCCCGCTACGAGCGGGTCGGCGGGGGTGCCGCCCGGCAGCCCCGGCGGGTCGAGCTCGGCCGGGCCGCGTGGCCGGTGGTCGCCGGGTTCGCCGTCCTCGCCGCCCTGGGGGTGGGGGTGCCTGGGGGGATCCTGGTCTACTGGATGGTCAAGGGCTCATCGACGACGATGCCCTCGGCGTCGATCCTGTCGGCGGCGGTCCACACCGTCGTCTACGCCGGCGGGGCGGCGGTGCTCACGACGGCGCTGGCCATCCCGGTGAGCGTCCTGGCGGTGCGCCGGCGGACCCGGCTCGGCATGCTGCTCGACCGGGTCGCCCACCTCGCCCAGGGACTGCCCGGTGTCGTCATCGGGCTGACGCTGGTGTTCTTCGCCCTCCGCTACCTCCCGCTGCTGTACCAGACCAGCTGGCTGCTGGTGGTCGCCTACGCCCTGCTGTTCCTCCCGCTGGCGCTGGTGGCGGTGCGGGCGGCGCTGATGAACGCCTCCCAGCGGGTGGAGGAGGCGGGCCGGTCGCTCGGAGCCCGGCCGGCCAAGGTGTTCTGGCGGATCACGCTGCCGGCGATCGCTCCCGGTCTCGCCGCCGGCTTCGCCCTGGTCTTCCTGACGACCGCCACCGAGCTGACCGCCACGCTGCTGCTGCACCCGACCGGGGTCGAGACGCTGGCCACCCAGTTCTGGAGCTACACCAGCAACCTCGCCTTCGGGGCGGCGGCGCCCTACGCGCTGGCGATGGTGCTGGTGGCGGGGATCCCGACGTTCCTGCTCAGCCGCCGCATCGGCGCGGTGTCCGGGGTGGTGTCATGAACGAGGTCACGATCACCGGCCTGCACAAGTCGTACGGCTCGGTGCCGGTACTGGCCGGGCTCGACCTCAGTGTCGAGGCCGGGTTGCTGACGGCCGTGCTCGGGCCGTCTGGCAGCGGCAAGACGACCCTGCTGCGGGTGCTGGCCGGCTTCGAGCGGGCCGACGCCGGCCAGCTGTCGATCGCCGGGGAGTGCGTCGACGGCGGCGGCCGCTGGGTCGCCCCGGAGAAGCGGCGGGTCGGCTATGTCCCCCAGGAGGGGTGCCTGTTCCCGCACCTGAGCGTGGCCGCCAACATCGGCTTCGGTTTAGCCAAAGGACCCGGCCGGAGGGACCGTAACCGCCGGGTGGGCGAGCTGCTGGAGCTGATCGGGCTGGACGGGATGGGGGAGCGGCGCCCCCACGAGCTTTCCGGCGGGCAGCAGCAGCGGGTCGCCCTGGCCCGGGCGCTGGCGCCACGGCCGAGGATCGTCCTGCTCGACGAACCGTTTGCCTCGCTGGACACCGGTCTCCGGGCCACCCTGCGCGACGACGTACGCGAGGTGCTGCGGGCCGAGGGAACGACGACGGTGCTGGTGACCCACGACCAGGACGAGGCGCTGTCGATCGCCGACGTCGTCGCGGTCATGCGACACGGCAGGATCGTTCAAGCGGGCTCGCCACGGGAGCTGTACGACGCCCCGGCCGACGCCGAGGTCGCCACCTTCCTCGGCATGGCCAATCTCGTGCCCGGAATCGTCGAGGAGTCCTACGCCGCCACTCCGCTCGGCGCGCTCTGCCTTGACTGCCCGGGCCGGGTGCCGGCGGGAGCGGCGGCGACGATCCTGATCCGCCCGGAACAGCTGGCCCTCGGCCCCGCCGAGGGCTGCCCGCCGGACTGCCCGCGGGCGGCGGTGTGCCGGGTCGACTACCACGGCCACGATGCGGTGGTGCGGCTCCAGCTGCGCACCGGGCCGCCCGGGCCGGACCTGGTGGCCCGCGTGCCGGCCGGCCCGGCCGGGACGGGGGCACGGCCAGGGGATGTCGTCGGCGTCACCGTCCGCGGCGGGGTCCACGCCTGGGCGCAGCCGGCTCCCTCGGGCAACGGCGGTCCTGAGGCCTCCAATGGCGGCGCCCCTCCGCACGAGGATGGGACCGCTCCGCCGGAGTGGGAGTCGCTGGCGGGAACGGGGGGTAATCAGTAGCGGTGTCGCTGCACCCACCCGCGCCTGGAGGCCAGCCCGCCCCCACGGCAAAGGGCACGCCGTTCTGGCGCAAACCGATGTGGCTGGCCGCCGCCGCCGCCGTGCTGGTCGTGCTCGGGGTGCCCGGGTTCGTCGTCGTCGGGCAAACGCCGAAGGCCAGGCCGCACCCTCCGAAGCCGGCACCCGAGGGGGCCGGGATCGGCAACGCCAACGCACCCTCCTCCTCGCCGGGGTTCAGCTTCCCCACCCAGACCGTCACCGATACCGCCGGCCCGCTGTCCGGCGTCGGCGCCCTCGGCCCCGGCGCACCGCTTGCCCAGTGGGTGATCCAGGAGAACGAGAAACCGGGCACCCGCGACTGGCTGCTGACCGACAAGTCGACCCACCACGAGATCGAGGGCTACGCCGGCACCGTCTCGGTCAACGAGGGCGGATCGGTGCAGCTGTACATCTCGACGACCGCCCCCACCTACCACGTCGAGGCCTACCGCATGGGCTACTACGGCGGAGCCCAGGGGCGGCTGGTGTGGACCTCGCCGGAGACTCCGGGGAAGGCCCAGCCATCCTGCCCGTTGACGCCGGGGGTCAATACCATCCAGTGCAACTGGGCCGCCTCGATGACGGTGCAGACCACGGCCGCCGACTGGCCCCAGGGCGATTACCTGTTCAAGCTCGTCGCCTCGACCGGGCTGCAGTCGTACATCCCGTTGACGATCCGGGACGACTCCTCGACCGCGGCGTACGTGATCGACAACGACGTCACGACCTGGCAGGCCTACAACCTGTTCGACGGCTACGACCTGTACCAGGGGCCGCACGGCTACGCCAGCCGGTCGCGCATCGTCACCTTCGACCGCCCGTATGCCCTCGGGACCGGCTCCGGGGACTTCCTCGGCAACGAGCTGCATGTCGTGTCGCTGATGGAGTCGCTCGGCCTCGACGTCAGCTACTCGACCGACGTCGACCTCGACGAGCAGCCCTCGCTGCTGGGTAACCACAAGGTTTTCCTCTCGCTGGGCCACGACGAGTACTACTCACTGGCGATGCGCAACGGCCTGGAGGCTGCGCTGGGCAAGGGGGTGAACCTGGTGTTCTTCGGGGCCAACGCCATCTACCGCCACATCCGGTTCCAACCCTCGGCGCTCGGCCCGGACCGGATGGAGATCGACTACAAGGACGCCTCGGAGGACCCGCTCAACGGCAAGGACAACGCCGACGTCACCCCCGTGGCCTGGCGCTACCCGCCCAACAACCAACCGGAGAGCGTAATCATCGGCGATTACTACCAGTGCAACCCGGTGCTGGCCGACATGGTGATCAGTGACCCGAGCTCGTGGATTTTCCAGGGCACCGGGGTGAAGGACGGCACCCACCTGACCAACCTTGTCGGCACCGAGTACGACCGCTTCGAACCAAGTGTGCCCGGCCCGCGCAACGTGACGATCCTCGCCCGGTCGCCGCTCACCTGTGACCATCACGCCGACTACTCGGACATGACCTACTACACCGCCGCCTCCGGGTCAGGGGTGTTCGCCACCGGCACGCTGAACTGGGTCCCGGACATGGTGCCGACCTGCACCGAGGCCAACTGCCCGGGGCCGACCGTCGTCCGGGCCACCGAGAACATCCTGCTGGCGTTCGGTTCCGGGCCGGCCGGGGTTGCCCACCCGTCGGCGGCGAACTGGCAGGCGACGCCGGTCCCCAAACCGACCCCGACCCAGACCGCACACGCAAGCGCGCCGGGGCCGCAAACGGGTGAGGGGACCGGTCAGTAGCGGTCACCGCCAAGGCGGCCTGAGGATCCCATGGCGGCCTCCGTGCCGCCAAGCCCGCCCCGGCAAGGCTTCCAAAGGCTATCCGGTGTTTTGTGGATCATGGGCCCTCATTATTGAGTGTAGCGATCCACAAAACTCCTGCGGACTCACCTAGCCCCAGTGGAAGTTGACCGTGTCCGGCCGGGAGTCCTTCCCGCTCATGGAGGCCCTCGTCTGCGCCCGACCGATCGACCAGCGCAGCCGGTTCTCCTCGCCCTCCTCCTCGGTGCGCCGGCGGAAGCCGGCAGCGAGGATCGGCGCCGGGTCCGCCCCCTCGTTGAGCGCCAGGCACGGCCGGCGGAACAGGCACGGCCCGCAGTTGGCCGGCGAGGGATTGGGGTACACCCGCAGCCCCGCGCTGGCGAGCTCGGCTGCCTCCGACGCGATCTTGATACCGATCGTCCGCACCGAGGCCCGGCCCCGCCGCACCCAGGAGCGGCGGAACCCCTCGCCGGTCTCCCGCCGCACGACCCGGTCGGCCCGGGGGTCCGCGGCCGGCGGGCCATCCTCCAGCAGCAGCACCTCCAGCGCGTCGGTCTCCACCAGGTCGCCCTCCACCTCCTCGGGCGACATCGGGCTGCGCCGGGTGTGTACGTGGCGGGCGGCCTGCATCGTCCGGGCGTCCGGGTCGGGCAGCGCCTGCTCCGCCGTCGGCTCGGCCTGGGGGCCGGCGCCGTGGTCCGCGGCCCGGTCGACCCGCAGCTCGTTGAACACCGTCCCGGCCACTCGCAGCTGGGGGTAGGTCTGCTCGGTGGCCCAGATGTCGGCCAGGCTGTCCAGGTCGAGCAGCAACTGGTCGTCCGCGGTCCAGCCGCCGCTGACCAGGCGGTGTTTGACGATCCAGTACTCGTCGTTGTGGTCGGAGAACAGCACGTCGACCCGCCCCAGGTAGCGCAACTCCTGGCCGGCGGCGGTGGCGAGGTCGCATCCGGGATTGCCGAGATCCGGGATCGGCGCCCAATACTCCTGGTCGGCAAAGATGGAGGCGAAGCTGTCCAGCGGGCCGGCCCAGGCGAAGTACTCCTCGAGCAGTGCCTCGCCCAGCGCCGCCGCCTCGTCGTAGGCCTGTGACTGGGCATCGGTCAGCTCCCCGGGGTAGCGGCCGCGGTCCTCCGCCATCGAGCGCTGGAACCCCTTGAGCGCCAGCGGCCGGACGATCCCCCGGTCCCAGTCGTCCATCGCCGGGAAGTAATAGACCGCCAACGCGTCGTGGATCGCCTTGTCGAAGTCGAAGACCGCCGGGGGCACCACCGGCACGAAGTCCTGCCGGATCCGAGCGCCCAGGTCCCACGCGCGCCGGCAGCGCCGGTAGTCGGCCATCTCCGCGGGACGCAGAACGTAAGCCCACGCCATACCTTTGAAAGTACCCCGCCCCAGGGAACGTCGCCGGACCGAACGCGCGTACGTGATTGCTGGTGGGCTTGGTAGGCTGGCGGGGGATGGAGTCACCGGCGTTCGCAGGGCTCAACGAGGAGCAGCGCCAGGCGGTCGCTGCCGTCCGCGGCCCGGTATGCATCCTGGCCGGCGCCGGGTCGGGCAAGACGACCACGATCACCCGGCGCATCGCCCACCAGGTCGGCTCCGGGGTGTTCGAGCCGGGCCAGGTCCTGGCGGTCACCTTCACCGACAAGGCGGCAAAGGAGATGGGCAGCCGGCTGGGCTCGCTCGGGGTCTCCGGCGTCCGGGTCCGCACCTTCCACGCCGAGGCCCTCGCCCAGTACCGGTTCCTCACCGGCTCCGACGCCCAGATCCTGGACTCCAAGGCGCAGCTACTCGCCCCGCTGGCCCAGCGCCTCCCGCCGCCGCATAAGTTCGTGCCGGTGCGGGACATCGCCACCGAGATCGAGTGGGCGCGCAACCGGCGCATCGGGCCGGAGCGGTACCCCTCCGCGATCGAGGGCCGGCTCCCGCCCATCCCGGTCGAGTACATGGCCGGCCTGTACGGCTCCTACGAGCGGCGCAAAGCGGAGCGGGGCCTGATGGACTTCGAGGACCTGCTGGAGCGCTGCCTACAGCTTCTGGAGGGCGCTGGAGCGGCCGCAGCGACGGTCAGGCGCCGGTACCGGGCTTTCTCGGTCGACGAGTACCAGGACGTCAACCAGCTCCAGCAGAGCCTCCTGGAGGCCTGGGTGGGGGATCGGGACGACCTGTGCGTCGTCGGCGACGACTACCAGTCGATCTTCGGCTTCACCGGGGCGACGCCCCGGTACCTGGTCGAGTTCCCTCGCCGCTACCCGCACTGCCGGGTCGTCAAGCTGGAGGCGAACTACCGGTCGACCCCCGAGGTGCTCGCCGTGGCGAACCGGCTGGCCGCCCGATTCGGCCCCCAGCCCCGCCAACTGCGCGCGGCCGGTCAGGCCCCGGACGCTCCGCCGCCGATGCTGCTGTCGTTTGCGACCGGGGACGACGAGCTGTCCTGGATCGTGGCCGAGCTGAGGCGCCTGCATGCCGAAGGTATCGGCTGGGAGGAGATGGCCGTGCTGTACCGGATCAACGGCCGCTCCGAGCCGCTCGAGGAGGCGCTGGCCAAGGCCTCGATCCCGTACCAGGTCGCCGGGGCCGCCTTCTTGCGCCGCCCGGCGGCGCGGTCGGTACTGGCCAGCCTGCGGCGCGGGGTGCCCGCTGGGCGCGCCGGGTCGCTGGTCGCGGCCGTGGAGGCGGCGGTGCGCCGGGTCGGGTACCGTCCGGGCGACGACGAGGCCACCGGGGAGGAGGCGACCCGCCAGGCCGACCTCGCCCGCCTGGTGGCCCTGGCCGGGGAGTACGAAGCCTCGGGAGGCGGGAACGGCCTCGCCGGGTTTGTCGCCGACCTGCAGCGCCGCTTCGCGTCCGAGGAGAGCGGCCGGGGGGTGCAGATCTCGACCTACCACCGGGCCAAAGGCAAGGAGTTCGACGCCGTCTTCCTGCCCCGGCTGGAGGACCGTGAGCTGCCGTTCGGCCTGGCCACCTCGCCCGAGGAGCAGGAGGAAGAACGCCGGCTGCTCTACGTCGGCATCACCCGCGCCCGGCGGCACCTGGCGATCTCCTGGGCCGCTGCCCGCACCGACAGCCGGTGGCGGGTGGCACCGTCGCGGTTCCTCGACGAGCTCCGGCCGCCGGGCCCCGCAGTCGCCGTCCCGCCGAAGCCGGTCGAGCGCCGCTCCGGGCAGCGGGCGGGCGGGGACGATTCGCCGCTGCTGGCGGCGCTCAAGGAGTGGCGCCGGGAGGAGGCCCGCCAGCGGGAGCTGCCGGCCTACATCATCTTTCACGACAAGACTCTGGCGGCGATCGCCGAGGCTCGCCCGGCGACCAAGGTGGCGCTGGGCCACGTGGCCGGCGTCGGCCCGGCGAAAATCAGCAGCTACGGCGATGCCGTCCTGGCGCTGGTGGCCGCAGCTGGCGCACGGCGGGACGAAACCCTGCACCCGCCGGCTGGGCGAGCGTAGAGTTGCGGCCGTGAAGGGGGACCGCGTCGAGGTCGTCGTCGACATCGGCGATGGGACGCGGACCTTTGAGATCGCTGCCACCAAGGCGGGCCGCCGGGTCGACATCACGATCGCCCGGGGCACCGTCGAGGTCAGCGAGGTCACCCGCACCGGGCAGCCGGTGCGCTCCGGGCGGTTCATGGCCACCCGGGTGGTGGCGATCGTCGAGTACCCGGCTGACGCCCCCGACGAGGGCGCTGAGCCGAAGCCTCGTCGCCTGCCCCCGGCGAGGAACCAGCCGGCCTTCGACCTCTAGCGGGGAGCGACCGCAAAGCCGGTCGCTGGGCAACTAGTGGTGTGCCCTCAATTACGGCGACATTCGAACGCCCCTGCATCCCCGCTCGCTGCGTTGCTC
>DAIQBQ010000056.1:0-12661 GCA_036781065.1 Actinomycetota bacterium | reverse complement strand
TGGCCGCCGACCGGCCGATCCGCACCTACTCCGGCGGCATGCGGAGGCGGCTGGACGTGGCGGCGTCGCTGGTCGCCCGCCCCCCGGTGGTCTACCTGGACGAGCCGACCACCGGCCTCGACCTGCACAGCCGCAACGGCCTGTGGGACACCATCCGGGAGCTGGTGGCCGAGGGCACGACGGTCCTGCTGACCACGCAGTACCTGGAGGAGGCCGACCAGCTGGCCGCGCGGCTGGCCGTCATCGACGGCGGCATGGTGATCGCCAACGACACCCCGACCGCACTGAAGCACGCCCTGGGCAACACCGTGATCGAGATGGGCATCGGCACCGACGACCGGGCAGCCCGGGCGCAATCGGTCCTCGCCGGAGTCCTCCCGGCCGCACCGGACCGGGAGGGCAGCGTCGTGCGCATCAGCTCCGACGAAGGCGCCCGGATCCTGATCGACGCCCTGCGCCGGCTGGAGAACGAGGGGCTCACCCCGGCGACGCTGACCGTCCGGGAACCCAGCCTGGACGACGTCTTCCTGGTGCTCACCGGGCACCGGGCAGAGGAGGCACCGGCCCCCGGTGCCAACGGTAACGGCAAGCGGGGGCGGCGCGGCCGCCGGGGAGGGCAGCCATGAGCATCGACATCACCACCGAAGTCCCGACGATCCCGGCCGCCGACCACCCGGTCCCCCACCCGCAGCCGCTGCGGCCGATCCGGGACGCGTTCACGATCGCTACCCGGAACCTGATCGGCTACATCCGGGTCCCGCAGCTACTGGTCTTCTCGACCGTGCAGCCGGTGATCTTCGTGCTGCTGTTCCGCTACGTCTTCGGCGGCGCGGTCAAGCTTCCCCCGACCGTCCACTACCACTACGTCGACTTCCTGATGCCCGGCATCTTCGTGCAGACCACCGTCTTCGGATCGATCGCCACCGCGGTGGGCCTGGCGACCGACATCAAGAGCGGCCTATTGGAGCGCTTCCGGTCGCTGCCGATGGCCCGCTCGGCGCTGCTGGCCGGGCGGACGACGGCCGACCTGGCACGCAACGTGTTCGTCGACCTGCTGATGCTGGTGGTCGGCTTCGCCGTCGGGTTCCGCATCCATACCAACGTGGTCGCCCTGCTGGCCGGGCTCGGCCTGGTGCTGCTGTTCGGCTACACGATGAGCTGGGTGTTCGCCACCGTGGGCCTGGCAGTCGGCGACCCGGAGTCCGCCCAGGCGGCCGCGTTCCCGGTGATGGCCCCACTGGTGTTCGCCTCGTCGGCGTTCATCCCGGTCTCGACGATGCCGAGCTGGCTCCAGGGCTTCGCCAACCACCAGCCGGTGTCGGTCACCGCCAACGCGGTGCGGGCCCTGGTCGACGGCGGCGCGACGACGAGCAGCGTCGTCCAGTGCCTCGCCTGGTGCATCGGGATCCTGGTGATCTTCGCCCCGCTGGCGGTGCGCCGTTACCGCAAGGCGGTCTAGCTTTAGCGAGCGATCCTCATACTGCCCAGAAGGGCGTGCAGGCTCTGCCGGCACTTCGCCTCCCAGGTCTTTTGTGTGCAAAAACGCGTGTATATGATCGATTTTTACGCACAAAAGCGTAACGGCAGGCCCTGGGAGCGCTACAGGGTCCTGCCGGTCAGGCGCTCGTAGGCCTCGAGGTAGCCCGCCCGGGTGCGGTCGACGACGTCCGGCGGCAGGTCCGGGGCCGGAGGGTTGTGGTCCCAGCCCTGCACGTCGAGCCAGTCCCGCAGGTACTGCTTGTCCAGCGACGGCGGGGTCGAGCCCGGCGCCCACCGGTCGGCTGGCCAGAACCGGGACGAGTCCGGGGTAAGCACCTCGTCGGCCAGGGTGACCTCGCCGCCGGCGGCGCCGTTGCCGATGCTGATGCCGAACTCGAACTTGGTGTCGGCCAGGATGATCCCCCGGGTCCTGGCGTACTCCGAGGCCCGCTTGTACAGGCCGATCGCATAGTCCCGGGCAACCTTCAGCGTCCCCGGCGGGCACAGCGCGGCGGCCTGGTCCTCGGTGATGTTCTCGTCGTGGCCGACGGTCGCCTTGGTGGCCGGGGTGAAGATCGGCTCGGGCAGCTGGCTCGCCTCCTGGAGACCGGGGGGCAGCGGCACCCCGCAGACCGACCCGGTCCGCAGGTAGTCCTTCCAGCCCGAGCCGACCAGGTACCCGCGGACGACGAACTCGACCGGCAGCATGTCCAGCTTGCGCACCACCATCTGCCGGCCATCGAGGCCTTTGACCACCTCGTCCCGCACCGCCCGGGGCAGGTCGGCCACCGGGGTGGGGATGTAGTGGTTCGGGCAGATGTCCGACGTCGCCTCGAACCAGAAGATGCTCATGCCGGTGAGCAGCCGGCCCTTGTCCGGGATGCCCTGGGGCATGACGACGTCGTAGGCCGAGATGCGGTCCGAGGCGACGAACAGCAGCCGCTCCGGACCGAGGTCGAACAGCTCCCGCACCTTCCCCGACGACAGGTGGGGAAGGGGCAGCGAAACCGATGTGATGGCGTTCATGGGGCCCCCTCCAGGCTCGCCAGCCGGTCGACGATTGTCCGGGCGTGGCGCAGGTAACGTGATGGGTCGAAACAGTCGTCGATCCCGGCTTCGTCCAGCCGCTTGGCCGCCGGCGAGGCCTTGAGCAGCTGGCGCAGGTGCGTCCCGGTCGCCCAGGCTTCCATTGAGCACTCCTGCACGATGCGGTAGGCCTCGTCCCGGGTCATCCCGGCATCGATCAGGGCCAGCAGCACCGACTGCGAGAACACGACGCCCCCGGACGCTTCCAGGTTGGCGAGCATCCGCTCCGGGTACACCCGCAGCCCGCCCAGCAGCTCGGTCGCCTCGGCGAGCATGAAATCCAGGGCGATACAAGCGTCGGGCAGCATCACCCGTTCCACCGACGAGTGGGAGATGTCCCGCTCATGCCACAGGGCGACATCCTCCATCGCCGGCACAACCCCCGCCCGCACCACCCGGGCCAGGCCGCACAGCCGCTCGGAGCGCCACGGGTTGCGCTTGTGCGGCATCGCCGAAGACCCCTTCTGCGCCCCTTCGGCAAACGGCTCCTCGACCTCGCGGACCTCGGTCCGGGCCAGGTGGCGGATCTCGGTGAAGATGCGCTCGATCGAGGCGGCGGCGATGCCGAGGGCGGCGGCAAAGCTGGCGTGGCGGTCCCGGGAGATCACCTGGGTCGACGACGGGTCCGGCGTGAGGCCGAGCCGGTCGCAGACGAACTCCTCGATGTCGGGCGGCAGCTGGCTGTAGGTGCCGACCGCCCCGGAAAGCTTGCCGACCGCCACCTCCGAGCGGGCCGCCAGCAGCCGGGTGCGGCCCCGCTCCAGCTCGAACGCCCACCCGGCCGCCTTGAGGCCGAAGGTGACCGGCTCGGCGTGGATGCCGTGGGTGCGGCCCACGGCCACCGCGTCGACGTAACGCCGGGCCAGGGCAATGGTGGTGTTGCGGACCGCCATCAGCCCGGTGAGGAGCAGGTCGGCGGCCGCAACCAGCTGCAGCGCAAGGGCGGTGTCGAGGATGTCGGACGAGGTCATCCCGTAGTGGATGTGCCGGGCCGCCGGGCCGATGATCTCGGCAACGTTGTCCAGGAAGGCAGCGACATCGTGGCGGGTCCGCTGCTCGATCTCGGTGATGCGCACCGGGTCGAAGCCGGCCTTGTCCTTGATCTCGGCCAGGTCGGCGGCGGGTACCTCACCCTTGGCGACCCGCGCCTCGACGCCAAGGATCTCGATGCGCAGCCAGTGCCCGAGCCTGACCTCCTCGCTCCAGACCGCGGCCATCTCCGGCCGCGTGTAGCGGTCGATCACACCTTCAACCCCTGGCTCAGCTCCTTCTTGAACGTCCGTAGCCGCTCCCGGAGCTCGGGCCGGCTGATCGCCAGCATCTGCACGGCGAGGATGGCGGCGTTGGTGGCATTGGACAGGCCGACCGTGGCGACCGGCACCCCGGAGGGCATCTGGACCGTGGAGTAGAGCGAGTCGGCCCCGGCGAGCTGCTCGGTGAAGATCGGCACCCCGATCACCGGGAGGATCGTGTTGGCCGCCATCACCCCGGCAAGGTGGGCCGCCCGGCCGGCGGCGGCGATGATCACATGCAGACCGCGGTCCTCGGCAAGCTTGGCGTATTCATGCGCCTGTTCCGGGTTCCGGTGGGCGCTGATCACCCGGGACTCGTGGGAGACGCCGAAGCGGTCCAGGATGAACTCGGCGGCTTGCATCTTGGGCTGGTCCGACGAGCTTCCCATAACGATGCCGACCAGCACCTCGTCTCCGTCGCCTAGTGGTCCCAAACCTCTCGCCCTCCCTCGGTTGACTTGTAGCTTTACCCGCGCCGCGCAATAGTTGGCTCAGGCCCCCGACTTCGCGATGTCCGTGCGGTACCACATCCCCGCAAATGAGACCCGGCGGAGACCATCGTATGCCCGCCGCCGGGCTGCCTCTGAATTCTCCCCCAGTGCCGCCACCGAAAGCACGCGGCCGCCGGCGGACACAATCGACCCGTCCGGACCGGGGGCGGTCCCCGCCTGGAACACCGGCAGGCCGGTGACGGCGGCGGCCTCGTCCAGCCCGCTGATCCGGTGGCCGGTGTCCGGCGGCCCGGGATAACCGGCCGATGCGGCGACGACGGCGACGCAGGCCTCCGGGTGCCAGGCCAGCGTCACCCCGGCCAGCGATCCCTCGGTGCAGGCCAGGATCGGCTCGGCCAGGTCGGTGGCCAACCGGGGCAGCAGCGCCTGGGTCTCCGGGTCGCCGAAGCGGCAGTTGAACTCGAGCACCTTCGGGCCGGCCTCGGTCAGCATCAGCCCGGCGTAGATCACGCCGGTGTACGGCTCCCCGGCCCCGAAGTCCGGGTCGGCAAGGGCGGCGGCGATCGGCTCCAGCACCTCGTCCATCACCCGGTTGGCAACCTCGTTCGTGCAGGCGGGGACCGGCGAGTGCGAGCCCATACCGCCGGTGTTGGGGCCGGTGTCGCCATCGCCCGCCCGCTTGAAGTCCTGCGCCCCTTCCATCGCCAGGATGGTCCGCCCGTCGCAGAAGGCCAGCACCGACAGCTCCTCGCCACGGAGCCGCTCCTCGACCAGCACCCGCCGTCCGGCCGCCCCGAACACGCCCCGCTCCAGGGCGTCGGCGATCGCCGTCTCCGCCTCGGCCGGGCTGGTGCACACGGTGACCCCCTTGCCGGCGGCGAGCCCGTCGGCCTTGACGACGCACCCCCCCTCCAGCGTCCGGGCGAAGACGATCGCCTCGTCCATGCGGTCGAAGGCGGCGGCTACCGCGGTCGGGATCGACCTGGCCTCCATCAGTGATTTCGCCCAGGCCTTCGAGCCCTCCAGCTGTGCCCCGGCGGCCCCGGGACCGAACACCTTGACCCCGGCGTCGCGCAGGGCGTCGCCCAGGCCGGCAACCAGCGGGGCCTCCGGGCCGACGACGGCGAGGTCCACCCCCTCCTGCCTGGCGAGTGCCGTGAGCCCGGCGATGTCGGTCGCCCCGACCGGGCGCAGCCCGGCCAGCTCGCCGATCCCCGGGTTGCCCGGGGCGGCGAGGATCACGTCGATCATCGGGCTCCGCGCCAGGCTCCAGGCCAGGGCGTGCTCCCGGCCCCCGCCGCCGACCAGCAGCGCCTTCAAGCGGCCGGGGTGAGCCGGGTGATGGTCTCGGTGGCCTCCGGTCCCACAGAGATCTGGGTGACCGCGACCCCCATCAGTGCCTCCAGCCGTTGGACGTAGGCCTGGGCGGCCGGGGGCAGGTCGGTGAAGCTGCGGACATTGCCGATCTCGGTCTTCCAGCCGGGAAGCTCCTCGTACACCGGGACCGCCTTGTGGAAGATCGTCTGGTGGGGAGGGAAG
The DNA here is from genome assembly GCA_036781065.1 of Actinomycetota bacterium. Lineage (GTDB taxonomy): Bacteria > Actinomycetota > CADDZG01 > JAHWKV01 > JAOPZY01 > DAIQBQ01. The sequence continues at coordinate 6,813 of DAIQBQ010000056.1, read as the reverse complement.
CTCTCGTAGGTCTTGCCGGCGTAGGTGTAGCCGACGCAGACCGGGATCGGGTCGAACGCCGACAGGACGTCGAGCTTGGTCAAGAACACCTCGGTCAGCGAGTTCAGCCGGGCCGAGTAGCGGGCGATCACCGCGTCGAACCACCCGCAGCGCCGCCTGCGGCCGGTGGTCGCCCCATACTCGACCCCCCGCTCGACGAGCAGCTCGCCGGCCGGTCCGAGGTCCTCGGAGGGGAACGGTCCCTCGCCGACCCGGGTCACGTAGGCCTTGGTCACGCCGATGATCCGGTCGATCGACCTGGGCCCGATCCCCGCCCCGGCGCACACCCCGCCAGCGACCGGGTTCGACGACGTGACGAACGGGTAGGTGCCGTGGTCGAGGTCGAGCAACGTTCCCTGCGCCCCCTCGAACAGCACGTTCTGGCCGTGGTCGAGTGCGGTGTGCACCAACTCGACGGTGTCGGTGATATGTGGCTTCAGCCGCTCGGCGTAGCCCAGGTACTCGGCGAGGATCGACTCCTGCTTCATGGGCAGCCGGCCGAAGATCTTGGTCAGCACCAGGTTCTTCTCACGCAGGACCAGGCTCAGCTTCTCGGCGAAGATCTTGGGGTCGAGCAGGTCCTGCACCCGGATGCCGATGCGGGAGGCCTTGTCCGCGTAGGCCGGGCCGATGCCGCGGCGGGTGGTCCCCAGCTTCATCTTGCCGAGCCGCCGCTCGGTCAGCATGTCCAGCTCCCGGTGGTAGGGCATGATCAGGTGGGCGTTGGTCGAGATGCGCACCCGCTCCGGCGAGATGCCCCGGGCGACCAGGGCCTCCATCTCGCCGATCAGCACCGCCGGGTCGACGACCACCCCGGGGCCGATCACCGGGGTGATGTGCGAGTAGAGCACCCCGGCGGGCAGCAGGTGAAGCTTGAACGTCTCGGACCCAACGATCACCGTATGGCCGGCGTTGTTGCCTCCCTGGTAGCGGACGACCATGTGCATCTGGTCGGCCATCAGGTGGGTGACCTTCCCCTTGCCCTCGTCTCCCCATTGGGTTCCAAGCAGGGCAATCCCAGGCATGCTCTCTCCTCTCGTGCCCTTCTTCGGGCCTGGTCCGGCGACCCTTTTGCGCGTTAGGGGTTCAGCGGTTCAGCGGGAGGCCGGCCTCAGCGCTCGATGCGAAATTTGATCCGCACGTGGGCCTGGTACTCGCTGATCTCATTGTCCACAACAGTGCACGAGGTCTCCACGACATCCATCGACTCGATGCCGCGCACCGTCTTCGACGCCTCAGCCAGCGCCTCCTGGGCAGCTTGACGCCACCCCTGCGGCGAGACGCCGACGAGGTCGATGGTCTTGATGACGGCCATACCCGCCTCCCACGCGGCCGGATCCGACCTCGGCATTGTATGTGTCTGCGAAGCCCGGCGGGTACCCGCTGCCACGGGCGCGGCAGATTCGAGTGCCATCTTCCGCTCGAGTCAGACGGTGCCCTGCACGAGCGTCGCGCAGGCGGACTGGGACTGGACCCAGAACTGCTCGCGGCTCAGCGGCTCGCTGGAGATCGGGGTGGAGGAGGCGGCGGGGGGCGTGGCGGCCACGATCAGCCAGGCCGGGGTGCCTTGGTAGCTGACCGGGGTGGCTTCGAGGGCCTCCGCCGGTTGGGGGGCGGCACCGATCACCTGTTGCACGCACCCGGCGAAGGTTGGGGGCGGGGCGGCCGCGCCGGGCGCCGGCGCGAGCTGGCTCCCAGCCGCTGGCGAGCTCACGGGGGCGGCCGTGCCGGCAGTGGGGGTTGGCGCGGCACCGGGGACGGCCGGCAGGGTGGCCACCAGCCCCTTGGTCCTGGCGGCAGCGTCCCCCGCGGTGGCCGTGCGAGCGGCGGCGCTGACCGAGGCCTGCCCTGCGACGTACGAAGCGACCTGGGCCTCGGAGGAAAACACCGGCTGGGCCGGGGCCACGGCGAGGTTTCCGGGCGAGGTCGAAGCGCCGAAGACGGCGTACGGGGCGGGAGACCCGGACCGGGACGTTGGGGCGGGCGCCGGGGCCAGCTCACCATTGACGGCCGACCCAGCCGGCGCCGCCGTCCCCGAACTGACCCGTCCCGGCGGGGCGGCCACCTTCCCGGCGGTCGGACTGGCGGTGGGTCCGAGGTTCGCTACGGCGAGCCAGACCGCCGCTACCAGAGCCACGGCAGCCGCCATGCCGGTGGCGGCCACCCGGCGGCGGGTGCCGGCAAGCGGGTGCGCCGGCCACCACCGCAGGCGGCGGCGGATCCCCGCGTGCGGGCGTGCCTCCAGGACCGCCATCCGCATGGCGCGGGTCTCGCCGGCGGTCGGCGAGACCTTCTTCAGCCCCCCCACCGCCTTCACCGCCGACTCGAGGCTCGCCTTCCGGGCGGTGCACTCGGCGCAGGAGGCGAGGTGGCGAGCCGCCACGGCCCGCGCAGCGGCGGCGCCCTGCTCATCGATCAGGGCGCTCAGTGTCGCGGTGTCAAGGTGCTCGGTCTCCCGGCTCATCGTCACCTCCGGCGGGCGATGCTCATGGCTTCTTGCGGGTTAGACGGGCGTTGCTACGCGTCGGTTCCGTCCTGCCGCCCTCGGAGCCTGGCGCCAACGCCGCGGCCAGCGAGTCCCGGCCCCGAGAGATCCGGCTCTTGACCGTCCCCACGGCGGCCGATGTCGCCGCCGCGATCTCCCCGTAGGACAGGCCGTAGAGGTCGCGCAGGATCACCGCGGTGCGCTGGTCGAGGGGGAGTTCCTTGAGCGCCTGGGCGATTGCCAGCCTGTCGTCGGTCGCCCCGGCCGTGTCGGGGATCGGGGCCTCCAGGGCTTCCGCCGGGAGCGGCTGGCGAGCCCGCCGCCGGTGGAGGTCGGTGCAGGCGTTGACGGTCAGCCGGTACAGCCACGTGGTGAACGCCGACTGGTGCCGGAACGACTTGGCCTTCCGGAAGACCACGACGAACACCTCCTGGGCGGCGTCGAGGGCGTCAGCCCGGTTGCCCAGGATCCGGTAGGCGATGCCGAACACCCGGTCCTGGTGCCGGCGGATGAGCACGTCGACGGCGTCATCCGCCTCGCCGGCGACGAAGCGCCGGACAAGCTCGTCATCGCTGAGCGCTTCGAGGTCCGCAATCCACATGCCGGTCAGCGCCAATTATGCGTACACGCCCGCCAGCGTCGGGGGCGAAATTAGTTCAGGGACTGAATCTTGTAACGTGACGGTCGTATGTGAGCCTTCACGTTACAAAAAACTGTCTCACAGACTAGTGGAACGCCTTGATATCCGAAATCTTCGCCTGGAAGTTGTAGGCCTGCGGCAGCGAGGTGATCCACACCATCCAGTACCGGTGCGGGCCATCGCCGGTTACGTTGAAGTCCTGCGTTCCGGCGGCGGTCACGCTCTGACCCGGCCCCGGCGCCGGGGACCAGTTCTGGCCGTCGTCGGAGTAGCGGATGCTGCCCGCCCAGCCAGGCGTCGGGGAGTCGACCTCGATCTTGGACAGCGTCATCGACGACCCCAGGTCGCCATAGATGCCGATTCCCGGCCGCAGCCCGCCGAAATCGGCGCTGGTGTAGTTCTCGGTCTCCCACGGCGGGTTCTGCCCGTTGAACGCGTCGGGCACCAGGTTGGAGTGCTCCCCGGTGTCGCCACCCTGCGGGTTCGGCTTGAGGATCCCACCGGGCTGCATCGAGACCACCTGGACGCTCGGGGCCGGGGCGGGGGCCTTGCTGCCCGCCCCGGTCAGGCCGGGGATGTGGCCGGAGAGCTGCAGGACGCCGACGACGATGGCGATCGCCAGCAGGACGACCAGCACCACTGGGGCCAGCCAGCGGCCCTCGGTGCGGACAAATTCAGCAGCGCCTCCCCGGGACGAAGCCAGTCGCCGGAGGGGCTGGCCCGGGCCGGGCGCCGGCGCCCGAGGCGGCGGCTCCGTCGATGCGCCTTTGTCCTCGCCAGCCCGAGGCCGACCAGCCGGAGGGAGCGGTGCCGGGATGGGGACCATCGACGGCTCATCCCCCGGGATGGCCCGGCCCTGGGTGGCGGTGCGCAGCAGCCTGCCCAGCTCGGCGGCGTCTGCGAAGCGGTCGGAGGGGTCGTCGGCCAGGGCCCGGGCGATCGCCGCGTCGAGACTGCGGGGGATGCTCGGGGTCAGGTCACGAGGGTGGGTCGTCGTCGTTCGCGGCCGTCCGGAGCCGCTCAACTCGCTGTCAGCGGCCCGCGGCGGACGACCGGTCAACGCGCGGAACAGGACGACGCCAAGCGAGTAGATGTCGGCGGCCGGGCCGGGGTCGGCCCCCTGCAGCACCTCGGGGGCCAGGAACGACAGCGTGCCGAGGAGCGCCCCGGTGGCGGTCAGGTCCCCGCCCAGAGCGGCGTTCCCGACGCCGAAGTCGGTCACCTTCACCAGGCCCAGCAGCGGCCCGGCGTCAGAAAACAGGATGTTGGACGGCTTCAGGTTGCCGTGCGACACCCCGTTTGCGTGGGCAACGGCGAGCGCCTCGCAGATGTCCGCTCCGATCGACACCACCCGGGCCGCCGGCAGCGATCCCTGCACGGAGAGCGCTTTGGCGAGCGAGCCGCCGCCGAGGTACTCGGTGACGACGTAGGGAGCGTCGTCGTACAGCCCAGTGTCGTAAACGGCGGCGATCGTCGGGTGGGTGAGGCCGCCGGCGACCAGGGCTTCCTGCCGGAACCGGGTGCAGAACACCTCGTTCGACAGCAGGTGGCGCTGCAGGATCTTGACGGCAATCCTTCGTTCCAGGACTTCGTCGACCGCCATCCAGACGGTCGTCATCCCACCGGATCCCACTTCCGACTCCAGGCGGTACCGCCCTGCGAGCCTCACATCAATCATGGCTTCATCCTACGCGTTCAACCCGTCTGCGGCCTGCCTCCGTCCCCCCGTTTTTTACCCCTCGCTCAGGCGCTCTCGGAAGGGCCGGCGGGGGCGGGCGGGGGCTCCGGGAACACCTGCGGCGGCCGTGCGGCAGCGATACGACGCCGGACAAGCCCCCATACCCAGTTGGCCAGAATGAACAATGCGGCCGCCCCAACGATACCCAGCGCGACGAAGTTGTAAGCGGTCGACCGGATCAGCAGCCGGCCCTGCGAGATCGTTGCGTTGTTCAGGGTCCGCACCTCGACCTGCACCGGGAACCGTCCGGAGAGGGTGTTCACCGCCCGCACCCGGATCGTCTGCAACCGCGGCTGCAGGGCGAGCATCAGGCAGGTTGCCTGCGTGGCCGGGATGCCCGGGCAGGCTCCGCCCTGCTGGAAGTTCAGCTTGTCGGACGCCAGGTACAGGACGACCTTCACCGTGTAGCTGAGCCCGGAGTCGACACCGAGCGGGATCTCGGCGCCCTTGGAGGTGATGGTGTAGGTCTGGTCACCGACCTGGATCTTGGCCAGCTGCCCGCTGACCCAGTTGGCGACGTAGCGGGCGAACGCCTCCCCCCCGCTGGCCGCGGACGCCTTGCCCCACCACTCCTCACCCTCGGCCACCAGGAGCTGGGCGGTCAGCTGGTCGACCATCGTCCCGGGCGGCGCCAGCGTCTTGAACTCGTCCAGTCGCTGGCGGGCGGTGTGGAGTGCGGTGAAGTAGGCCTTCGGCGGGGTGACCAGCCCGTCCTCGGACACGTTCTGGACCACGACTCGCCCGAGCAGCGTTCCCCCGGTCGTCGCCGCATCGGGAGTGACCCCGGTCATCCAGGGCGCTCCGGTGATCGGCGTGAGGGCAGCGAAGAGGCCGCTGAGCACAACCGGGTCCGGGTCCCAGTCGGCCGGCGTGACCACCGAGACCGTGCGGGCAAGCCCTGGCTGTTCCTGCTGGATCGTCGCCGTGTCGGCCAGGAACTGCTCGAGGACCTGCGCGGGGCTGAGGTCACCGCTCGGGGTCAACAGGTCGGTCAGTGCGGTGTCCTCGACCAGTGCCCCGACCGACGTCTGTGACCTGCCGGCCACCGCGGTGACCTGGGCGCTCGGGGTGAGCTGGGGTAACGAGCTCGGCTGCTCCAGCGATGCCGGCGCGAGCAGCATGTTGGTGTCCCCGAGGCCGACCAGCTGGGCGAGGGTGGCGTCGTCGACGAGGCCGTCGGTCGGCAGCAACCAGCCCGGCAGCGTGTCGACGTTCGGTCCAAGGACCGTCCGCACGGTGCTGACGTCGTCCTGGACCTGCTCGCTGACATCGCCGGTGAGGCCGTTGGCAATCAGGCCGGGCAGCGGCGAGAGCGAATACGGCGTGGCGATCAGGCGCACCGTCCCACGGGCCACGAGCAACTGGATCGCCCTCAGGGCGGCCCCGGCGTTCTGAGCGGCGGGATCGGTCGGGGGGACCTGCTGGGGGCCGGAGCGGGTGATCCGGGTAAAGCCCGCCGGGGCGGCGAGGACGGCCAGCGATTCGAGCAGCTTCCCGGTCGGGGCAAGAGCGACCCTGAGCGACGATGCCGACGCCTCCTGGAGGGCGCCGAGGATGTTGGCGATGCGGCCGCCGGGGGCAATCGCCGACTCCAGTGCCCGCGAGGTCTCCTGGCCCTGCGGGTTGAGTACCGACGGCGTGTCGAGCGGGATCACCATGGAGAGGTCAAGCGGGGTCGCCACCTGCGCCTCCTGGAAATAGATCATCTCGGTCAGCAGCGACGTCTCCGGAACGGCGTCGACGTCGACCGTGAACCGCACCGGGTAGGCGCGGTCGAGGCTGGACTGGGTGGCGAAGCGGCTGTACTCGACCGGGGTCTTCCCGAGGTCGAAGTTGAGGAGGGTGGTCTGACCCGGAGCGATCGTGTCCTGGAACGGCTCGGAGTCCGCCCACTGCAGGTCGCTGAGCTCC
>DAIQBQ010000055.1:0-12706 GCA_036781065.1 Actinomycetota bacterium | reverse complement strand
GCCGGGCACAGGCCGGGAACTGCGCTCGACCCTCGAAACGGTGGGGGCCAGCGCCGCGGGCGTGCGCTACCACCAGGCGGACATCACCGATTCCCGCCAGGTACGGCAGGTGGTCGACGGCATCTTCGAGCGCTGGGGCCGGCTCGACGGGCTGGTCCATGGGGCAGGGGTACTCGAGGACCGGCGCATCGCCGACAAGATGCCGGAGATCTTTGCCCGGGTGTTCTCGACGAAGGTCGACGGGGCGAGGGCGCTGGCGAGGGCGCTGGACGGTCGCCCGACGCTCGCCTTCCTGGTGATGTTCGGGAGCGTCTCCGGGGTATTCGGCAATCCCGGCCAGGCCGACTACGCCGCCGCCAACGATGCCCTGGACACCCTGGCCCGGCTATGGCAAGGCTCCGCCGCCTCCCGCCGGCGGGTGCCCTCCCGGCCCGCCTCGCGCGCCAGCGAGCTGATGCCGGGCCTCGCCGATATCGCCCCCCCGGTGCCGCTGGCCGCCCGTATCCTCTCCATCGACTGGGGCCCGTGGGCCGCTGCGGCCGGGGGGATGGTGTCTCCCGAGCTGGAGCGGGACTACGCCCGGCGCGGGATCGACATGATCGCTCCCGAGGCCGGGGTCGCCGCCATGTTCCGCGAGCTGGCCTGGGGCGATCCGTCCGCCAGCCAGGTCATCTACTTCGCCGGGCCGGCCGGCGCGTTCGCCAACCCGCCCACCCCGATGTCGAGCGGAGCCGCCTGATGACACCGTTCGGTGCCCAGGGGGCACCCGCCGGGCTCGACGCGGCTTCCGCCGCGCTCGCCGGCACCGGTACGATCCACGTCGCGGCAGGCTCGCCGGGCGGCCTGCTCGAAGCCCTTGGCGCCGCGGTCGGGCAAGCTGCCGGAACGCCGGCGGGTCGCAGCGCACAGACGCCGGAGGGGCCATGCCGGCTGGCGATCATCGACCCGACCCCGGAGCGGGTGGCGCTGGCCCGCAAGGTCGTCCAGCGGGGCTCGCCCTGGCGGGGCCGCAACGACGTCTGGTTCACCGGCACGCCGCTGCTGAGCCGACCGGGTCCCGGCGAGCAGGGTGGCCGGGTGGCGTTCCTGTTCCCCGGTTTCGAGCCTGAGCCGGCTGGGCCGGTCGACGACGTCGCCGACCTGGCCGGCCTGCCCCGCCCCGAGCCGAGCCGGCTGACCGCACCGCATCCCCCGGACGAGGCGATCGTCAACCAGGCGGTTGACATCGTGACTGGCAACCGGGTGCTCGCCACCGCACTCGCCAAGCTGGGCGTGCACCCCAATCTGTTCGCCGGCCACAGCCTCGGGGAATGGACGGCGATGATCGTCTCCGGGATGTGCGGCCTGGAGGACATGGACCGGCTGTTCGCGCCGGTACGCTCCGGCGGGGCCACCTTCCCCGACGTCGCCTACGCCGCCCTGGGCTGCGGGATCGACGCCGCCCGTACGGCGATTGCCGGGCTCGACGGCGTCTACCTGTCCCACGACAACTGCCCCCACCAGTGCGTGGTGTGCGGCCCGCCCGACCTGGTGGACCGGGCGCTCGCCCACGTGAAGGAGCTCGGTGTGCTCGGCCAGGTGATGGCATTCCGGTCCGGGTTCCACACCCCACTCCTCGCCGGCACCCTCGAGGCCGGGCGGGACGGGCTCGCTGCCCTGAACCCGGCCCGGCCGGCGCTGCCGGTGTGGTCGGCGACGTCGGTTGCCCCCTACCCGGAGGACCCGGCCGCGCTGCGCGACCTGATCAGTGCCCATCTCCTGCGGCCGGTGCGCTTCCGGGAACTGATCGACGCGCTCTACGCCGAAGGGGTCCGGGCCTTCGTCCAGGTCGGCGCGGGGAGCCTGGCCGGGTTCGTCCAGGACACGCTCGGCAGCCAGGAGCACCTGGCGATCGCTGCCCAGGTGCCGGCCCGCCCGGCGCTGGCTCAGCTTGCCCGGGTGCTCTCCGCCCTGTGGGTGGAGGGGGCCACCGCCGACGAGGCCCCGGAGCCGGTTGCTCCGGTCCGTCCGGTACCTCTCGCGTTGCCGACCGACGGCACACCCACGGCGCACGAGCAGGCTCCAGCTCGGGAACCCGAGCAGGCTCCAGCCGGTGCACCCGAGCAGGCTCCAGCCCTGAGCACCGCCGGCCCGGTGCTCGCCGCCTTCGAGGCGACGGTCGCCGAGGCCCAGCAGGCGATGGAAGCGGTGATGGCGGCTTGGCGCGCTCGATCTCAACCACGCCCAGAGAGCGCCCGCCCGCGTACCGTGAGCAAGGTCTTCTCCCTCGACACGATGCCGGAGCTCAAAGACCACTGCCTGTTCCGGCAGGCCCCCGGCTGGGCCGACGACGCCGACGCCTTCCCGGTCGTCCCGATGACCACGCTGTTCGAGATCATGGCCGAGGCTGCCGCCGGCGCCCGCCCGGACGGCACCCAGCCCCTGGTGGTGGCGATCACCGACGTCCGCGCCCACCGCTGGCTGGCGGTGTCGCCGCCGGTCACCGTGCCGGTCGAGGCCGTCCCGCTTACCGACGGGCGCATCCGGGTGAGGATCGGCGGATACGCCGAGGGCACGGTGGAGCTGGCCGGGAGCTGGCCGGCGCCGCCGCACGCCGGCCCCCGCCTCCCGCTGCAGGGGGAACGCCCTCCGGCCGCAGATGGACGATCGCTCTATGCAGACGGCTGGATGTTCCACGGCCCCGGCTTCCAGGGCGTCGCCGCCATCGACGCCTTCGGCGACGACGGGATCCGCGGGAGGTTGACGGCGCTGCCAGCCTCCGGTTCCCTGCTCGACGCGGCAGGCCAGCTCGCCGGCCACTGGGCGCAGGCCTGGGCCGAGACCGACCGGCTCGCCTTCCCGGTGGCGGTCGACGCCGTGCGCTTCTTCGCCCCCCACCCGCAGCGGGGCGACCAGCTCGGCTGCTCCGTTGCCGTGCACGCCTTTACCAGCGAGTGGCTGCGGGTCGACATCGACGTCGCCACCGCACGGGGCGAGACCTGGGCGCGGATCGAGGGATGGACCTGCCGGCGCTTCGCCACCGACGAGGTGACCTGGCCGGCGGTGCATACCCGGCCTTCGGAGGTCAGCGTCGGCCAGCACCAGGCCGGTGGCTGGTATTTGGTCACCGACCGCTGGCCGGACCGGGCCTCGATGGAGTACACGATGCGCCGCTACCTCTCCAGCGCCGAGCGGGCCGAGTTCGACTCGCACAACCCGCGGGCGCAGCGGGCCTGGCTGCTCGGGCGCATCGCCGCCAAGGACGCCGCCCGGGGGTGGCTGTGGCAGCACGGGAGCGGCCCGCTGTGGCCGGCCGAGTTCCGGGTGGGCAACGACCCCAGTGGCCGGCCCTGGATCCGGCGCCACCCGTCCCGGGGCAACGATCGTCTCTCGGTCTCACTGGCCCACACCGCGGGGATCGGCGTGGCGATCGCCCGCCCGGCGGGCGTGACCCGGATCGGGATCGACGTCGAGTCGGTCGCCACGGTGACCGCCGCTGCCGACGCGGTCCGCTCGGTCGCCTTCACCGAGACCGAGCTCGACCTGCTCCGGCGGCTCTCACCGGCAGGCACCGAGCTGAACCCGCTGTGGATGACCCGGTTCTGGACCGCCAAGGAGGCTGCCGGCAAAGCGATCGGAACCGGCCTGGGCGGCCGCCGGGACGGCGCCGAGGTACGGGCGATTGACGGCCCCACCCTCCTGGTCGCCACCAGGGCGCCCAACGGGCAGGCGGCCATGCACCGGGTGCAGACCCGGGTGCTGAACGCCCCCGGAGGGCGCCCGGGCGCAGCCGCGGGCGAACATGTCGTCGCCTGGACCGAGGAGCCGGTCCAGCTCCGGGTGGGGGCCGCACCGGCGAGCCCAACCCATCCTCGCCACACCGTCAGGAGGAGGTAAGCGTTGACCATCGACACATCCGACGCGGTCGCCGGCATAACGGAATGCCTGGTAGCGGTGATCGGCGACGAGTTCCTGCTCGACGTCGAGATCACGCCGGAGACCACCTTCAGCCGCGACCTGGAATTGGAAAGCATCGAGTTCGTCGCCCTCGCCGAACGACTGCAGCAGCGCTACCGCGGGCGGGTCGACTTCACCGGCTTCCTGGCGGGGCTGTCGATCGACGAGATCCTGGCGCTGAGCGTCGGGGCGCTGGCCGGGCACATCAGCCGGTCGCTCGGGGAGAGCAACGGGAACGCCGGGGCTGAGGCCAGGGCCGGGGCTGAGGCCAGGGCCGGGGCTGAGGCCCGCGCCGGCGCCGGCCAAGGTGCCCAGCATGGCTGAGGCCACCGCCCGCGGGATCCGGTTCCACGTCCAGCGGCTCGCCCGGGCCGAGGCGGCAACGGCGCCCTCCCCGCTCACCCGCTGGCATCCCAGCGTGGTGTTCGTCCACGGCCTGTTCATCGACAATCTGTCGAGCCTGTACTACAGCCTGGCGAACCCGGTGGCCCAGGCCGGCGCCGACGCCATCCTGTACGACCTCCGCGGCCACGGCCGCACCGACCAGTCCGCGGACGGCTACACGCTCGACGACTCGGTCGAGGACCTGTTCGCCCTGGTGGATACGCTCGGTGTCGATGCCCCGGTCCACGTTGTCGGGCACAGCTACGGCGCCTCCGTGGCCCTGCGCGCCGGCCTACGCTACCCGGATCGGCTCGCCAGCCTGACCCTGATCGAGCCCCATTGCGCCGACACCGACGACGGGGGGAGCTGGGTCGAGGATGTCGCCGACGCGCTGACCGCGATCGCGCTGTGCTCGGAAACGCTGGCCCTGCCCGCCGACGAGGAGGTCAGCCCCGGGACGGTACGCAAGCTCCGGGCACTGAAGACGACCGACGCCTTCCTCAACGCCACGACGATGATCGAGGACGTTGCGGCCGCCCCACGGTTCCTCGCCGAAGACCTGGCGGGCCTGGAGGTGCCGACGATGGCCGTCTACGGCGAGCACACCGACCTCGCCTCGTCGCTGGCCATGATCCGGGAGTCGATGCCCCAGTGCCGGCTCGAGGTCTTCCCGGACGTCGGCCACTCGGTGCTGCGCGACGCGACGCCGAGGGTGCTGAACCTGCTGATCGGGTGGCTCAGCGAATGCAGCGACAGAGAACTGGAGTGGGCCGCCTCGTGAGCCGGTTCCTCCTCGTCGTGCCACCGCTGACCGGGCACGTCAACCCGACGGTGGCGGTCGGGCGGGAACTCGAGCGCCGCGGCCACACCGTCGCCTGGGCCGGGCACCCAGAGGCGGTCGGAGCCCTGCTCCCGACCGGGTGCCGGCTGCTGCCCGCCGGAGCGGAGCTGACGCCGGCCGACCTGGGGGCCATGCGTGAACGCTGGCTCGGGCTGCGCGGTTTCGCCGCCCTGAAGTCGTTGTGGCAGGACGTCCTCCTGCCGATCGGGCGGGCGATGCGGGACGGGGTCGAGGCGGCGATCGACCAGTTCGCCCCGGACGTTGTGGTCGCCGACCAGCAGGCCATCGCTGGCGCCGCGGCCGGCTGGCGCCGCGGCCTGCCCTGGGCGACCTCCGCCACCACCTTCTCCGAGCTGGCCCGTCCCTACGCCGGGATGCCTGCGGTCGAGGCCTGGGTCGCCGCGCAGCTGCGCGACTTCGCCGTCTGGACCGGGATCGGCGCAGCTGAGGCCGGCAGCGGCGACCTGCGTTTCTCCGAACGGCTCGTCCTGGTCTTCACCACCCCCGAGCTGGCCGGCCCGGTCGAGGTCCCGTGCAGCCCGGTATTCGTTGGCCCGGCAATCGGCGAGCGGCCGGCGCAGCCGGAGTTCGGCTGGGAGTGGCTCGACGCCGCGCCCGCCGGTGCCCGGCGGGCGCGCATCCTGGTTTCCCTGGGAACCCACAACGGCGAGGCCGGTGACCGCTTCTACCGGGTGCTGCTCGAAGCCGTCGCCGCTCAGGCATCGTCGCTCCAGCTGATCCTGGTCGTCCCGGCGGCGTCCCGAGCCGCCCTGGGCAACCTCCCGGACCACGTGCTGGCGGCCGAGCGCGTCCCGCAGCTGGAGCTGGTGGACCGGGTCGACGCCGTCGTCACCCACGGCGGTCTGGCCACGGTCTCGGAGGCGCTGATGGCGGGCAAGCCGCTGGTCGTCGCCCCCATCCGGGACGACCAGCCGCTGATCGCCGAGCGGGTCGAGGCACTGGGGGCCGGGCTGCGGGTGCGCTTCGGGCGCGCCTCGGCCACCGACCTGGCACACGCCATGGAGGCCGTCCTCACCGAACCGGCCTTCGCCGCCGCCGCCCTGCGGGTGGGCTCCTCACTCGCTTCCGCAGGAGGGGCCTCAGCCGCCGCCGACCAGCTGGAGAAGCTGGCGTGAGCGGGCTCAACTTCGTGTTCAGCGATCCGTTCGCCTGGCTCCCGCCGGTGTCGGCCGTCACCCTGCTGTTCAACGGCCTGCGCCTGCGGGGCCGGGCCAAGGCGCTCGGCGTGCTGCCCGCGGGCGGACCGCCAACCAAGGACGTGGCCACGCCTCCCGCCGATGGCGAGCAGGAGTGGGAATGGCTCGTTGCCGGCGGCCTCAAACTGGACGGGGCCACCCGCCAGGCACTGACCGCCTACGCCGCGGCGAACGGCGTCGAGGTGCTGGATGCGGTCCCGGATGACCTGGCGCTCGACGCCGCTCTCGGCCTGCTCCGGACGGTCGACCCGGCCGGCTACCGCACCGGGCCCCTTGAGCCGGGCCGGGGGGCCGGGCAGGCGGTCGCGGTCGCCAGGGAGACCATGCGCCGGGCCGAGCTCAAACCGGCCGAGAGCATGGACCCCGCCGCCGTCCTCGCCGGCACCGTGACGCTGAAGAAATTCGCCCCGCTGGCTTCCGACCTGGTCACCGTCCCCGGCCTGCCCGCCGCCGATCCCGGATCGCCCCGCTCCCGGCGGAAGGCGCTCGGCATCCCGGCGTCGCTCTCCCTCCCCGGGCCGCTGATCGGCTACGGGGTGCTGGCGGTGGGCGCGGTCGCCAACCCGGTCTGGGGACTGATCTCGCTGGTGGCGTTCACGCTCCAGCCGTACCTGGTGTTCGCCGGCACGCCGCTCCGGCCCCGCGATCTGCATCGCTCGTCGCTGCTCCGGCTGGTGCGCGACCCGATCCAGTGGGTGCGCTCGGCCTGGGGCCGCCCCGGCCCGCTGGCCGAGGCGGAGGCGGCCGGCAAGCAGGCCCGCATCGACGAGGCGCGGCCCGGCTACGCCGCTGACCTTGCTGGGGGAGTCGACCGCTTCTTCGAACCTCGCCGCATGGACTGCCCGTGGTGCGGCGCCAGCGCGCTGGCCACGCTGGTGACGGCGCCCGACCTCCATCAGGGCAAGCCGGGGCGGTTCCGGCTGGACCGGTGCTGGGCGTGCGGGCACGTCTTCCAGAACCCCCGGCTCACGATCGCCGGCTTGGACTTCTACTACCGGGACTTCTACGACGGCACCGGAGACGCCCGGCTGGAGTCGCTGTTCGGCGCCCAGGCAAAGATCTACCGCGACCGGGCCGAGAGCCTGCGCGGCCATGCCCAGTCGCCGGCCTCGTGGCTGGACGTCGGCACCGGCCACGGGCACTTCTGCCTGGTGGCGTCGGGGGGCTGGCCGGGAACGACGTTCGACGGCCTGGACATGACCGACGGCATCGACGAGGCCGCCCGGCGCGGCTGGGTGCACCGGGGCTACCGGGGCATGTTCCCGGAGCTGGCCCCCGGCCTGGCCGGCGGTTACGACGTCGTCAGCATGTTCCACTACCTGGAGCACACCCGGGAGCCGGCCGGGGAGCTCGACGCCGCGGCGGCGGTCCTGAAGCCTGGCGGCCACCTGCTGATCGAAGTCCCCGACCCGGAGTGGCCGATGGGCCGGGTGCTGGGCCGGTTCTGGCTCCCCTGGCTGCAACCACAGCACCAGCACCTGATCCCGATCGCCAACCTCAAGAAGGCGCTGGCGGAGCGGGGGATGACGGTTCTCGCCGAACGGCGGGACATGGGCGAGGCGCCCCCGGACCTGATAGCTGCGGTCTACCTGCTGGTGCACCGGCTCACCGGGGACCCGAACACCCCGTGGCGACCGTCGCCTCCCGGGCCGGGCCGCCAGCTGATCCGCGCCCTGGCCCTGATCGCAGCGGTGCCGCTGGGGATCGCCGCCGGGCTGGTCGACCCGCTGCTCGCCGCAACGCTGCGGCGCCGGACCGGCAAGACCACCGCCTACCGGCTGGTCGCCCGGAAGGAGCCGGTCACCCAGTGAACCCATTCCCACCCCCGCCGCGATGACCG
Organism: Actinomycetota bacterium; assembly: GCA_036781065.1. Taxonomy (GTDB): domain Bacteria; phylum Actinomycetota; class CADDZG01; order JAHWKV01; family JAOPZY01; genus DAIQBQ01. The sequence goes on along the minus strand of DAIQBQ010000055.1, from coordinate 4,488 downwards.
GTGCCGTCGGTAGCGCCGCCCACGTCGACGATCAACTGCAGCTCCGCGCCCGCCTGGTCGACCTCTGCTTCAACCGGGCCTTCGACGCCGACCCGGCGGGGGTGTGGCACGCTCCGAGCCCGCTCCTGCTCCTTGGCGGGAGGCCGCACGGGCCGTCATTGAGCCTGGCCACCCACTGGCGGGCCATGGTCGCCGCCAGGGCGCGGGAGGACCGGGAGCTGCACATCCACCTGCTCGGTTCGGGTGACGAGACCGCCGCCCTTTCCCTCGACGACGAGGAGGCCGACGGCGCGGCGCCCCGGGAGACGGTCGCCATCGCCCGGGTGGTGAGGGCACTCGCCAGGAGGACGCAGCATCCGTGCGGGATCGACCTGCTGCGGGCCACCGACGTGCCGACCGGGGTCGGGCTCGGCGTCGACGCGGCCGTGCGGGCGGCGACCGCCCGGGCGGTCAGCGGCCTGTGGGGCGCCCAGTCGGGCTCGGGATTCGTGACGTCGGAGTTGGCGGCGGCGCTCGATGAGGCCTGCGGCGAGTTGGCCGACCACCAGCTGTGCCTGGCGACTCCGGAGGGCTTCGCCGCGCTCGCCCGGCCCGGACCGCCCGGCGCCGGGCGCGGAGTTCCGGGGGTGCGGGTCGATCCCGCCCGGCACGGATTCCGGCTGATGCTCGTGACGCTGAGGGTGGCGCCTGGTAGTCCCCCGCCGCCGCGCTGGGACCCCCCCGAGGCCGAGGACGAACTGGCCACCGAGGGGTTCCAACTCCTCACCGGGCCGGCGGCCGTGCCGGCCGGCGGGCACCCGGGGCACCCGGGGCATCCGGAGCAGCCGGAGCAGCCGGAGCAGCCGGGGTACGCGGGGTACGCGGGGTACGCGGCTGGGGAGCTTCCCGTCCGGCTCGGAGCGTTGCTCGACGCCGCACAGGCCGCCAGCCTGGCGCGTCGCCGGCCGGTGGTGACCGACCGGATCGTCACCGCGGCTCGGGAGGCGGGAGCCTTCGGGGCCCGGGCGCTCTCGTCCAGAGCGGTGCTGGCGGTAGTCGCCACCCCGGAGCTGGGCGTCGTCCGGGAAGCGGTCCTTGCCGCCTGCTCGGCGTCGCACGAGACGAGCCTGGGCGCTCGCTTCCTTACCACCGCTGGGCTCACCGGGGCGGGCCAGGGGGCCGGGGGCCCGCTCACCGTAGCGAACGAGGGTAGCGCAGGTTGAGCCGCCTCCACCGCCTGAGCGGCAACGACTCCTTCTTCCTGCTCAGCGAGACCCCGGACCAGCCGATGCACTACGTGACCCTGCTGGCCCTCGGTCCCGAGGAGCGACCCGGCAGCAAGCCCGCCCAGCTCAGCCTCGATGAGCTCAGCGACTTCCTGCGTGACCGGCTCCACCTGGTCCCAGCGCTCCGCTGGCGGATCAAGCCGGTGCCGATGGGGTTGGGCCATCCGGTGGCGTTCGACGACCCGGACTTCGATCTCACCCACCACATCGCCCAAGCCTCAGTGGCCGACCCGGGGGGGCGCGCAGAGCTGGACGCCCTGGTGGCACGGGTTGCCGAGTGGCCGCTCGACCGCTCCCGGCCGCTGTGGAGGCTGGCCCTGGTGAGCGGCTTGGCGGGCGGCAGCCAGGTGCTGCTGCTCCAGGTGCACCACGCCCTGATGGACGGGGCGGCTGCGCTCAACGTGGCGTCGGTGCTGTTCTCCGAGTCCACACCCGCCCCTCCGGCCGAGCCAGCCGCCAAGCCCGGCAAGGCGCCGGGCAGCCTCCGGCTGGTGGTCGGCGCGATCGGCAACGGGACCCGGAAGAACTTCCGGTTCCCCGGGCTGCTGTGGCGCTCGGTCCGGGGCGGGCTCAGGGTCCGCGCCCGGCAGAAGGCGGGGGCGATCCGGATCCCCCTTCCGGGCAAAGACACACCTGCCTGCGTCATAAACTGCCCGCCCGGCCGGGGACGGTGCTTCGCCCGGGGCTACCTGCCGCTGGCCGACGTCAAGGCGGTGAAGGACGCTGCAGGCGCGACGGTCAACGACGTCGCACTTGCCCTTTGTGCCGGTGCGCTCCGCGACTACCTGGAGGCGCGCGGCCAGCTCCCGCAGCGGCCGCTCATCGCGGCGATCCCGGTCGGGATCGACACCACCGACCACTCCCGCGGCTGGGGCAACCGCTGGAGTGGGCTGGCCACGACCCTGGCCACCGATGTGGCCGACCCGTGGGAGCGGCTGGGCCGGATCACCGCGGTCACCCGGGAGTCCAAGCACCAGCTGGGCCTGATGGGGGTAACCCTGCTGGAGCAGTGGGTCGACTTCTTCCCGCCGTTCCTGGCCGCCTCGGCGGTCGCCAAGGAGCGCCGGGACGCCGCCGATCCGAATCACGTCCGGTTCAACCTGGCGCTGTCCAACCTGCGCCGCCCCGGCGAGCCGCTGGTGATATCGGTCCCCGCTGGCCGTTGGCAGATCGGCGACGTCTTCTTCACCGCGGTGCCGGCCAACCGGCAAGGCCTGTCGATCGTGTGCATGGACCAGGGCGACCAGCTGACCTTCGGCGTCTTTTCGACCGCCGACGCCATGGACGACCCGACCGAGTTCGTGGCCGGCCTCCACCGGGCGCTGGCCGAGCTGGTGAAGGCGATGGGGGCGCTGGCGGGCGCTGGTGATCGTTCTTTGTAACGTGGCGGCTCTATTTGATCCCTCACGTTACAAAGAAGCGTTGTTTAACGCTAGCGCTGCGCCGACTGCGTGCCGACGAATGCCAGCACGCAGAGCGGGAACAGGGCGGTCAGCAAGCGGGCAGGTGCCCCGACGTGGTGGCCGAGCGTGAGCGCCAGCGCGAGCAAGGCCGACTCCAGGGCAATTGCCAGCGGCACTCCCAGCTTCGGCCGGTAGCGGAGGACGATGGCGGCGGCAAGGAGCAGCACTGCGGCAACCGCAGCGGGAACGCCGGCCGCTTCATGCTTTGCGGTCAACAGCAGCTCGAGCAGCCCGTGGCCAAGCACGGCGACCTCGGGGAGCTCGGCGGCGATGAGCAGGCGGCGGCCCAGGCTCAGCGTCCTCACCGGGTCTGGGCCTCGTGCGGCACCGGCGGCACCCGCCCGGCGGTCGACCTCCTCGGCCAGGTCGTCCAGCGGGATCGGGGAGGACGATTCCGGGATGGTCAGGAACCCCCAGCCCCGGCGCTGATTGAGCTGCAGCACGCGCTGGCCCACCCGGCCCCCGCCCGGGTGGGCGCCGTCGGCGTCGACCAGGTCGACCGCCAGGTGCGGCTGGCCGCCCACCGAGACCACCCGGGCCCCGGCGACCTCCCCCCAGGGCACCGTCGGCCAGTGCTGCTTGGGAAACCGGATGCCGTCGGCGGTGAGCAGGTAGGTCGGCGTGTCCCGGATCGCAACCGAGGCGGCGACCAGCCCCACAAAACCGAAGGACAGGAAGTCGAGGAAGCCGACGATGCGGCCGAGCCACGAGATCCCGGGCGAGACGGCGACGACGAAACCGAAGACCGCCAGAGCCAGCGCCCCGAGCAGCCCTGGGGTGTAGCGCCAGCCGCCGGGGATGAGGATGTCCGGCAACGGGGCCGGGGCGAGACGCCGCCGCGGGCGTTGTTCCCGAGGATCGTTTGCCGGTTGGCTGAGCGCGCTGGCCATGACGCTACGGCGTTGCCCGGAACGCGCCGGCTTGAAACCGGGCGATTCCCCTTTCAGTTGGTGGCGACGTCATACGGCATCAGGGACAGCAACTGGTAGTCGCCGCCTTTGCGGCGGAGCACCGACGCCCAGAGTCGTTCGGGTTCGGGGGTGAACACGTCCTCGGTCCGGGCCGGCTCGATGATCCAGGCGGACTCTTCAAGCTCGGCCTCCAGCTGCCCAGGACCCCAGCCAGCGTAGCCGGAAAAGACCCGGGCTTGCCGGATCTCGGCCAGGATCAACGGGTTCGGGTCGGGTTCGGCAAAGGCGACCGAGCCGAGGATCGGCCGCTCCGGGACCGCCGACTCGTTGTAGTCGGCCAGGACCAGCACGGCATCCCGCTGCACCGGGCCGCCCAGGTAGATGGTGGTGGCGGGCTCGACGAAGTCGGCCAGCGGGGCCGCCACCTCGGCGACCGGGACCCCGGCGGGCCGGTTGAGGATCACGCCCATCGCCCCCTCGTCGCCGTGCTCGGCCATCAGCACCACGCTGCGCCGGAAGTTGGGGTCGAGCAGCTGCCCACCGGCGATGAGCAGGGAACCCCGCAGGCTCTCCATGACGCCAGTCTGTCACGACGGCGAGACCGGGGCGGGCGTTTAGCGGCACGGTTGTCCAGACGTCCCGGGGCCGCAACGGACCCCGGGATGTCCGAATGTTCCCCCCCGGCAGCAAACTGTGTGGTGGGCGGCGACCCGCGACATGCCGCCCCAGCGACAAGAAAGTAACCCGCTCGGCAGCGAAAAGCCAGTTAACTTCCTTTAAGCAGACGGAGACTGGGCCCTCCGGAGGCCCCGTGAGGCCGGGGCACGGCGGGTGCCCTCCCGGCGCGGT
>DAIQBQ010000054.1:0-12813 GCA_036781065.1 Actinomycetota bacterium | reverse complement strand
CGGGGTGGCTCGGGGACTGCCGCCTCGGCCCGCCGGGCGCCGTACATCGACGCTTTGCCCAGACCGGCGCCGACCACATTCAGCACCCGAGCTGACGCGTTCTCGGTCATTGCACCGAGGAATTGCCCGGCGGAGTTGCCGACAAGACCTCCGACAAAGGCACCGAGCAGTGTCCCTAAAACAGGTATGGGTATGGTCGCAGTGCCCGCTTCGGCACCGGCCAGCACGCCGACGAGAGTTCCCGACAATTTACCGGCTTCCTCAACCCTGCTGGCCATTGCCGCTCCTTTCTCTGCAAGCCCCTCACGGCCGATCACGCCCGTCACAAGAGCATCACATAGCCATCACACATCCGTCGCCATAACCTAGAGAAATCGAATATTGGCAACGCTGGACGATTGGCCTACGATACTAGCCCTGATGGAACCGCCAGTACAGACCGGAGGGATGGTTCGCCAGATCCAGGCCTTGGCGGTCCTGCTCTCCTGCCTGCCCCCTGGGGGCCGGGCTCGGCAGTTCTTCTCGTTGGCGCTCGGGCTCGATGAGGCGCCCTGGCTCGACCGGATCACGCCGGTGACCGACCCCGGCGACGACGAGGGCATCGCCGCCTGGCTCGACCGGATAGACCCCGCCCTCGGTGCCGAAGCCGACGAGGCCCTGCTGTCGTGGCTGGAGATGCTCTGGATCCGTAGCGACCTGACCCCCGGCGAGCAGGAGATGATCGACCTCCAGTCCGACGGCGACGCGATGAGCGAAGTCCTGGCCGAGTACCGGGCCGTGGTCGCCAGGCTCCGCCCGGACCGGTGACCGCCGGCGGGCGGAGCCGGGGGCGCATCCTCGTCATCGTCAAGGCGCCGCAGCCCGGGCGGGTGAAGACCCGGTTGTGCCCGCCGTGCACCCCCGACCAGGCGGCCGCCCTCGCCGCAGCGGCGTTGGCCGACACGCTGGCCGCGGCCACGGCGACGCCGGGGGCCTCGGTGGTCGTCGCGCTCCAAGGCACGCCGGGGCCGTGGCTCCCGGAGGGGATCGAGGTGATCCGCCAGCGCGGCCGTGGCCTGGACGAACGCCTGGACGCCTGTTTTCGGGACGCCGGCACCCCGGCGCTGGTGATCGGCGGGGACACCCCGCAGGTGACCCCCGAGCTGCTCGACGAGGCGATGACCGCCCTCCACCGCCCCGGCGTCGACGCCGTGCTCGGCCCGGCGGCCGACGGCGGGTACTGGGCGCTCGGCCTGCGGCGCACGGTAGCCCGTCCGGTTGCCGGGGTGCCCATGAGCCAGCCGACCACACTCCGCTGGCAGCGGGCACGGCTCAGTGCCCTGGGCCTCACGGTGGCCGACCTCCCGTTGCTCCGCGACGTGGACACCATCGAGGATGCCTGGGCGGTCGCCTCGACGATCCCGCACTCGCGCTTCGCCGCCACCCTCGCCTCGGTGGCCGTCGCCGCCGGGGCTGGGGGCTGACCGGCGATGGCCGGCCAGCGGTCAGCGCTGCTCACCATCGTCCGCGACGAGGCGTTCTTCTTCCCGATCTGGCACCGCTACTACGCCCGCTTTTTCTCCCCGGAGGACATCTACGTGCTCGACCACGGCTCCACCGACGGGTCGACGAGCGGGGGCGGCTTCCGGCGCATCCCGGTCGAGCACGAGGAGATCGATGTGCTCTGGGTGCGGGACACGGTGCAGTCGTACCAGCACCAGCTCCTCGCTGGCTACGGCGCGGTGCTGTACGTCGACGTCGACGAGATCGTTGCTCCCGACCCGGCGTGGGGCACCTTGGGCGAGTACGTCGACTCCTTCTCCGGCAAGATCGCCCGCTGCCGCGGCTACGAGGTCATCCACCTGCGCGAGGCCGAGCCCCCGTTCGACGCCGCCAGGCCGGTGCTGGATCAGCGCCGCCACTGGTTCGCCAACCCGATGTACTCCAAGCCCGCCCTCGCCCGGGTGCCGCTGCAGTGGACTCCCGGGTTTCACCGGTGCCGGGGGCTGACCCAGGACCCCGACCCGAACCTGTTCCTCATCCACCTGCACCGCATGGACTACGACCAGTGCAAGGCGCGGCACCGGGCACGGGCCTCGGTCCCATGGGCCGAGCGCAATGTGCGGCACGGGTGGTGGAGCCAGATGCTCCTCGACGCCGAGCCGGAGTTCGGCCGGTGGTTCTACACCGACACCGTCTCCGACGACCACCTCCCGCTCTGCGTCGAAGCGATCCCGCCGCAGTTCCGGTCGCTCATCTGACGCCGGCCGGAGGCGATGCCCACTCCTCCCAGCAGCGCTCCAGGAGCGCGGCCGGGGGCGGGGCCTCAGCGAGCAGCTCCACGTAGGCCAGCTGGCGGGCGTGGAGCTCGTCCCGGGCCTCCGGGTCGGTCAGCAGGCGGGCCAGGCGCCGCCTGGTCGGCTCGCCGCCGAAGATCTCCAGCTCGTCGAAGGCTCCGACCAGGGCGCTGGCCCGGTAGAGCCCCAGCTTGTCCAGCTCGCCGGTCAGTCCCATCGGGAAGACCTCGAACGGGAACACCGCGCCGGGCCGCTCCCACTCCATGGCGGCCACCCAGTCGCCGAGCGGGGCGGGCAGGCAGCCGCCGAGCTCGGCAAACGGGAAGCTGTTACGGAGCGCCGCGCACGGGCGCAGCCCGCAGACGGCCATGCCGATCGTGAACGAGGGTTTGTTCTCGGTGAGGACCAGGTCGGCGCTGAACAACAGCTCGGCGAAGTCGTCGACGGCCATGGCCGTGGTGTTGAGGATCCGCACCGGGCCCCCGGCGGCGGGTTGCCCGAGCAGCTGGCCATCGTTGACCGAGACCACCACGACCGGCCTGCCGGCGCCCCCGAGGTACCAGCCGAAGATGTCCGCCAGCATGCGGAAGTAGGGGAGCCTCAGCGCCTCGGCCATCTTCCAGGCCCAGGCCGGGACCGAGTGCAGGACGAGGAAGTCGCGGTCGGAGTCGAGGTAGCGCTGCCGGACCCGGCGGCGCCGGTCCTCGGGAACGCCGAGGGGGAGGTCCCAATAGCGGAACGGCTCGCCGCGCCGGCCCTCCACCGGGCCCGGGTGGTGCATCGGGCAGGGGAGCAGGACGCGCATCCCGGCCGGGAGCTCGGGGAACGTGGCGGTCTGCCCGCCGAGGTGGCTCGGGCCCACGGTGAGCGGCTCCGGGCATTGGCCCAGTCCCAGGTGGTCGAGGGTCACCGGGCAGGCGGCGAGGCCCTCCAGGCTCCCGGCCCACCCGGGGTGCGAGCTCAGCGGGGTCGATGTGGCGGGGGCGGCCAGGATCGGGTAGTCGGCGAACAGCACCAGCTGCGGGGAGAGCGTGTCCAGCGCATCGGTCCAGATGCCGAAGTTGGCCGCGAGGTCTCCGGTCAGCTCGAAGCTGCGCCGCCGGAAGCCCGGAGGGAGCTGGCGGCGGGCTTCGGGGGAGGCGAGGAATGCCGGCTCGTGGCCGTGGGCGACGAGGTCCCGGGCCACGTGGACGGCGGTCACCGTCTCGCTGGACTGGGTGGGCGTCACCACGAGCACCCTCACGGGCTCTCCCCGTTCGCGTCCGGGTCGACGGTGACCACACGCAGTGCCGGGTTCGCCGCCCGCAGCATCGCCAGCTCTTCGGCGAGCCAGCTGGCTGCCCCGGTGGCCAGGCCGGGCCCGGTCAGGCGCAGGACGAGGGCATGGGACCCCAGGATCCGGCGAGCAGCGGCGGCCGAGACCGGCCGGCTGGAGCTGGCCTGCAGCTGGCGCCGGATCGCCACCCCGAGCCCGCTCACCGCCGCCTCGCGCCATCCCACCGTTACCGGCAGTGGGCCCGGCCCGCCCTCCCAGTCGCTTGCCTGGTCCAGCCCGGTGAGGTCGACGCCGGCGACCTCCGCTGCTTCATCCCGGCCGATCGTCCCCCCGCAGTGCGGGACTTCCGAGCAGCTGCACAGCAGGCGGGCGATCGCTGCCCCGGCGTCCCGGCCGGTGCCGAGCAGGAGCTGCTCGAGCCGCCAGCACGCATCGTCGACGACGGCGATATGCGGCCCGGCGCTGCAGCGCAGCCGCACCGAGCGGAGCAGCGGGCTCTCGGCGGGGAGACCGACCATCCTCACCACCCGGACGTCCTCGGCGGTGGCGCACCCCTCGGCAAACCGGCGCAGGCGATCCGCCACGGCCGGCCCGGCCGTGGGGTAGAGCGGGCCGTCGGCGTGGAGCACGAAGCTGGCGGTAGGTTCCCGGGCTGCGTCCAGCCTCGACCACGACCGGACGGCCCCCCACAGGTCGCTGGAGAGCACGCCCGAGCCCTCGCCGATCGACAGGGCGGTGACGACGCGGGTGACGTCGCCCGCCCGGTTCCTCCGCTGGTACCGGGCGGTGCCGGGCCCCCTGTCGACCACCAGCTCCCCGCCTTCACCGTCCTCGATCAGGTCGAGCACCGCCTGGAGGACCGACGCGTCCGGGAAGCCGGTCAGGGCAAGAACCCTTCCGGGGCGACGATCCAGGCACGCCCCAGCCGCGCCTCGACCGCGGCCAGCTCCCGGATCGCCGCGGCCATCCGCTGGCCGTCGTTCTGCCACCAGACCAGCTCGCGCTCCTCGGGCGAGAGGTCCTCCCGGGCCCACAGCGAGTCCAGCCAGGCCAGGACGCCCACGTTGGTCGTGAGGTCCCGGGGGGCGTTCAGCCGGGCCAGCGCCGGCCCCTCGTCGAGCGCCAGCGCCAGCTCCAGCACCTCTCGGCACCGGCCACCGGCCGGCAGGCACGACAGCAGGACGATCAGGAACTGGATGCAGCGCAACTCGTCGCGCTCGATGACCACGTCGGCGCCAGTCTATTGAGGTGAGACTTGGCCGAACATAGGCGGCGCATGAGTAGAACGTAGCAGCCGCGTCACACGCTCGTTATATCCCGAGCCTGGGAGGCACAAGACCGTCACATTACGGGCCAAAAGATGTGATGGATATATCACGAGAAAACGTCTTGGCAACGGGCGAATGTCGTGCTTAAGATAGGGCCTCTTTCACCCAGAGCGTGGGCACCGTCACCGGTCGGGCATCCTGGCAGGAAGTCCTTCCAGACCTACGGTGCCAGCGCCCGTCGTGCCGCTGCCCCACAGAAAGGAGGCCGCCGGGCAGACCGAAAGAACCCGCAACTGCTTCGGCGTTGCGTCGCCACGCGTCCGTACGTTGGCTATCGATAAGGAGGTAGCGAGAATGTCAGCAATCCTGCGCGAGATGCCGGCCGATCTGGAGGAGATCCTCTACCAGAGCGCCGTCGACGAGGAGTTCCGTGCTCTCATCCTGTCCGACCCCGCCCTGTTCGGCGTGAGCGACGCCGGCCTGCTCCCGACGCCGGTCGAGTCCCAGGACACGTCGCTGATCGACCTGACCTCGGGCCCGACCTTTGTTGCCCAGTGCCGGTCGACGTGCAGCAGCGGGCCGTTCACGATCGTCTGCGACGGCGGCACGAAGTAGCCCCGACTTCTCTCCGCGGCGGGGGGACGCCCTGAGTGCCGGGCGGCGGCTGTCCTCCCGCCTGCGGTCCGCTTCTGACTGCGCTTGAGAATCATCGTCCGAATTCCCGCAGGTTTCATAGGAGGAATGATCGATGGCCGCATCCCTGTGTGAGGCGCCGCGTGACCTGGAGGACCTTCTCTACCAGAGCGTGGTGGACGACGAGTTCCGCGCCCTTATCCTCGCCGCCCCGGCCCAGTTCGGCCTGAGCGGCGGGACGTCTCTCCCGGTCGCCGTCGAGGGCCTGGACACAACCCTGATCGACCTGACGGCAGGACCGACCTTCGTCGCCCAGTGCGGCGCCACCTGCAGCTTCGGCCCGTTCACCATCGTCTGCGACGGCGGCACGAAGTAGGGCGCCGGCTAAGGCGTGCCAGTACGGGTCGGCTGCGCCGGCCCGTAAGGGCATGACTGCGCTTATGGACGTGCTCTTGGAAGCGCGCGGCCTGACCAGCTCCCAGGCCCCCTACGAGGTTGCCAGCCGGGCCTCCAACCTGGCCGAGCAGCTCCGGATCGCCGCCGCGCTGGCGCACACCAGGAGCCAGGAGGAGGCGCTGAGCTCCGCTGACACCTGGAAGCTGCAACGCCTGGCCCGCAGGCTGGCGGCCTCCCTGGCCCCACGGTCACTCAACCCCCCGGAAGACCGCACCAGGAGTAGGCCGCCGGCCCTGGGCCATCCCGAGCTCGAACGGGCGCTCAAGGCCAACCGCCAGTTGCAGTTGCGCTCCGGCGCGCTCGATGAAGCCGAGCGGCAGTTGCTCGATGAGCTGCACGCCGCCTGGCTCCCCAGCTACGCCGCTGCGCTCGGTGGCTTCGAGGCGCCGGCCATCGAGCCCGGCGGCGGGTGGGAGCGCCGCCGGCAGCTGGCCGCGGCGTGCGCCCCGTTCCGCCACCACCTCCGCCGCCAGCTCGAGGCGGCAGTCGCCGAGGCCACCCGGTGGGCGGGACGGCCGGTGATCCTCCCAGCGGTGGCCGGCGCTTTCGAAGGGCACCTGATCGACCGGTTCGAGCTCTGCCTGGCCTGGGCCATCGAGGTCGACCGCAACGTCGCCCGGGCTCGCTCCGGCGCTGCCGGGGCGGGCGGGGTGGAGGAGACCGCGGAGGCCTACTGCCGGCGCCGCTTCGGCGACGCCGTGTCCTGCCACCGGTTCTACGTCCGCTTCCCGGTGCTCGGCCGCTGGCTGGCAGTGGTCACCCGGGGGCTGATCGACAACGGGCGCAGCCTGATCGGCGCCCTGTGCCGGGACGTCGACGCGATCGGGCAGGAGATCTTCGGCGAGCCGGTGGTGCGGTTCACCTCGCTGGAGCTCGGCAAGTCCGACTACCACGTCGGCGGGCGCAGCGTCGGCATCGTCGGCGTCGACCTGGCCTCCGGGCCGGCGTCGTTCGTCTACAAGCCGCGGCCGCTGGACGCCGAGGTCGCCATGCAATCGCTGCTCCAGCGGCTGACCGAGCGGGGTGTCGTGGGCTTCGCCCCGCACCGGGTCGTCGCCCGGGACGGCTACGGCTACGAGGAGCGGATCCCGCCCGGCCGGAACGATGTCCCCTCCCGGCAGGAGGCGTCCCGGATCTACCGGGAGATCGGGGGCTTCCTCGGCATCTTCCACATTTTGGGGGGTAGCGACCTCCACTACGAGAACCTGCTGGTGTCACAAGGCCGCGCCTTCGTGTGCGACTGCGAGACGGCGCTGCGGGTTGCGCCGGCGGGCCAGGAGCCGGCTGCCGGCACCGTGGTCGACTCGGTCTACCGAACGGGCCTGCTCGAATGGCCGCTGGACCCGGCCTCCGACGTCGTCATGCGCCAGAGCGGGTGCGAGGGCGGCCAGTCCTACGAGATCCCGTTTGCCCTGCCCCGGCTCCAGGACGGGCCCGAGCTGGCGGTCCGCCACGAGGCCGGGATCCGGGTGGAGCAGGATGCCCCGAACCGGGTGCGCCTCGGCGGCGCGGTGCTGGAGCCGAAGGAGTTCCGGGGCGCCATCGTCGGCGGTTTCAGCCAGGTTCACGAATGGTTCGAGGGCCACCCGTCCATCGCCGCCGAGTGGGTGCGCGAGCTCTTCGGCGGCAGCGACGTGCGCTTCGTTGCCCGCAGCACCCAGATCTACGTCCAGCTGCTGCTCGGCGCCCGCCACCCGAAGTGCCTGATGGAGCCGCTCGAGGCGGACCTGGTCTTCCACCGGCTGACCGAGTCCCCGCATCCGTGGGACCGCACCGGGCAGGCGGCGGCCCGCGAGTTCGACTCGCTCTGGCAGCTGGACGTCCCGGTCTTCTCCGCCCAGGCCGACGGGACCGCGCTGCGCCACGACCAGCTCAACCCGATCCCGGCGGTGATCGACCGCTCGCCGCTGGAGGTCGCCGTCCACCGCATCGGCGCCCTCTCGCCCGACGACCGGCTGCGCCAGGTCGAGTACATCGGGGCCAGCCTTTCGTCGGCCGACGAACACAGCGAGGCGTTCGGCGCAACGGCGATCGAGTACGCCGAGCTGATCGGCACCGCGCTGGCCCACCGGATGGATGGCGAGCCGATGGACGCCCCCGGCTGGTTCACCCCGGCGGCGGGCGCCGGGGCCGACGGGGTGGCCACGTCGCTCTACTACGGCAGCGCCGGCCTGGCGCTGTTCCTGGCCTACCTCGACTCGCTCCGCCCCAGCGCCGCCGTCCGGGCGGCCGCCGAGCAGGCGGCGGACCACGCGCTGGCCGGGCCGCCCGGAGGGGCCGGGGCGTTCCAGGGCCTGGCCGGGCGGGTCTACCTGCTGACCCATCTCCATCGACTGTGGGGCGGCACCCGGTGGCTCGACCTGGCCGTGGCATCAGCCCGGGGGCTTGACCCGCTGGTCGACGCCGACCGCGCCTTCGACGTGCTGACCGGCTGCGCCGGCGTTATCCCGGTGATGCTCGGCCTGGCCGGCATTTCGGGGGAGGGCCTCCCGATCGCCCACCGCTGCGCCGGGCATCTCCTGCGGCATGCCGAGGCCGGGCTGGGCCGGGCCGGCGCGGCACAGGTCAGCTGGCCGCCGGAACGCCCGGGCGAGACGGTAGCCAACTTCACGGGCTTTGCCCACGGTGCCGCCGGGATCGGCTGGGCGCTCATCGCCCTGGGGGTGGCCACCGGCCGGGAGGACTACGTCGAGACCGGGCGGCGGGCCTTCGCCTACGAGGCGATTCACTTCGACGACGACGAGCAGGACTGGGCGGACCTGCGCACAAGCATCCGGGAGTTGGCCGGCGGCAGGGCGCACTTCGGCAACGCCTGGTGCAACGGCGCCGCCGGCATCGGGCTGAGCCGGATCGCCAGCTGGGCCGTGCTCGGGAAGAGCGACGACGGCCTGCTGAAGGAGTCGTACCAGGCCCTGGCGGCGACGCTCCGGAACTTCGCCATGCTCGGCAACGACACGCTGTGTCACGGCCAGTCCGGCAACGCCGAGCTGTTCCTGCGCTTCGCCGCGCTGAAGGGCGAGGTCGCCTTCCAACTCGAGGCCAACGTCCAGGCGCAGGGCCAGTGGCGCCGGCTGGCGGTCACGCCCGGATGGCCCGATGCCGAGGGGGCGAACCGGACGTTGCCTGGGCTGATGATCGGCCTCGCCGGGATCGGCTTGCACTTCCTGCGGCTTGCCCAGCCCGTCCGGGTCCCGTCCCCGTTGCTGCTGGACCCGCCGCCGGGGGGGTGAGCCAGGCGAACCGACGTCAACGACCGAGCTGAACAGAGAGGAGACCCGGATGTCAGTGGAATCGTGCAGGACATTCTTCGAGCGCACCCAGCGCGACCCGGCGCTCGAGCTCCAGGTGCGGGCGCTCACCGATCCCGGCGAGCTGATCGCCCTGGGTCGCCGGCACGGCTACGCGTTCGACCTCCAGGACATCGCGGTGGCGTCTTCGCTGCCCGACGAGGACGGGAACGGCCCACGGCCGATCCCCCGGCAGGCGGCCACCGAGCGCGGCGACGGGGGGGTGACCACCGTCGGCCACTACGAGCTCGACCTCACCGGGATCGCCCAGCTGGCCCCGATCCTGGCCGAGCTCCCGCAGCTGACGATCAAGCCGCCGACGGTGGACCTGGACGCCTACCAGGCGTCCTTCCGAGAGGATGACCTTGCCTGGACCTCGATGTCGCCCGCCGACCCGGGATTCGGGCGGCGGCTGGAGGAGGTCATGGCTGCCGACTCGGGACGAGAGGACGGCCGCCGGGGGTTCCACCTGGTCAACCTCGACCAGCACCTGGACCACCCGCTCTACGAGGGGTACTTCGCCGCCAAGACCCGGCTGGTCGCCGCCCTGGAGCAGGTGTTCGGCCCGGAGGTACGGTTCTCCGGATCCTTGTGGTACCCGCCCTTCGCCTACCGCCTGTGGCACACCAACGAGACCCAGCCCGGGTGGCGGATGTACCTGCTGGACATGGACGATACGGTCGGCCCCGACGACATGCGGACCTTCTTCCGCTACATGAACCCGCAGACCAAACAGATCGTCACCCTCCAGGACCGCCCCAAGATGCTGCGCTTCTTCAAGGTCGAGCAGGCAAGCGACCGGCTCCTCTGGCACTGCATCGTCAACGGGGCCGAGCGCAACCGGTGGGCATTCGGCTTCGTGGTCCCCGACGACTGGCGGTCCAGGCTGCCGGAGGAGGCGGCGCAGGCGCTGACCGGGCTGTCGACCGAGGCGGTGCGGACCCGGTGAGCGGGCGGCCGTTCATCCCGATGTTCCGGGTCGACTTCCACGCCGATATGACCATCCAGGCCTGCCCGGACGACCCCAGGATCAAGGACAACCTCCCGATCATCGTCGCCGCCAATGTGGCGACCGACCTCAACCAGTTCGAGAGCGCCCTGCATTTCGACAACTGCTGCTTCGACCTCGGTGTGCAACGGATCAACGACCTCTGGACGTTCATCGAGTCGGGGTCGGACGAGAACCCGTTCGTGTCCTTCGGGACGATGATCCACACCGTCGAGGACTTCTATGCCCACTCCAACTGGGTCGAGCTCCATGTCGACCAGAGCCCGATTCCCGTCTGGGACCTGGTGGTGGCGACGCTGCCCGCCGAGATCGTCAGCGGGACCTTCTGGCTGGACTCCCCGAAGGAATGCGGGCCCGGTGCCCCGACGCACGAACAGCTGAACAAGGACTCGCCGACGTCCGAGGAGGGCAGCAAGGTGGTGCCGAGCGGGCCGAACGAGGGCAAGACCCTGTTCGACCTGGCCTACGCCGCTGCGCTCGCCGCAACGCGGGTGCAGTACGCCCGCCTGCAAACGGTGATCCCGCCGTCCGCCGGGCGGCCGGTGTCCGCAGGGCCGGCCGCCCGGCCGTGACCGCCAGCCGGTTGGAGGCTGCTCGGGTGCGCCAGGTCGCCGGCTACGACCAGGCCCGCTGGGCGCTGTCGGCGCATCAGCTCTCCAAGGATCCTGCACGAGCCTGGGAGGCGCTGGGGTACCCGGCGCCTGCTGCCGGCGGCGGGGGCTGGATCCGCAACCTCACCAACATCGATCCGCCCGACCACACCCGCCTCCGGCGCCTGCTCGCCGGCGCGCTGACGCCGGGGCGGATGGCGGCGATGGCACCCCGGATCGCCGCCGTGGCCGGCGGGCTGGCCAGCTGTCTGGCCGGCGCCGACGTGGTCGACCTCATCGCCTCCTACCTCGTGCCGCTCCAGACCTCGGTGACGGCCGACCTGCTCGGGATCCCCCCCGCCTGCCGCGACAAGTTCGGCATCCTGGCGACCGGCCTGCTGGGGGGGCCGGGACTCCCCGGCGCCCGGGACGAGGCCTACCGGCGGCTGGGGCTGCTGATCGGCGAGTTGCTGGAACTCAGGGCGGTGGCCATCGGCCCAGACGATTCCCCGGGTGCCCAGCCCGACCTGCTCGGGGCGCTGCTTGCGGTCCACGACGGGAGCGACCGGCTGAGCCCGGCGGAGGCCCGGTCGATGGCGATGCTGATGATCACCGCCGGCCAGGAGCCGACGATCGACCTGATCGCCAACGGGATGCTGGCCCTGCTGACCCATCCCGACCAGCTTGCGTTGTTCGCCCGGAACCCCGGGCTGCGCGCCCGGGCGCTGGAGGAGCTGCTGCGCCTGGAAGCGCCCGTGTGCCGGGCCGTCCGGATCGCCGCCGAGGACCTGCCCATCGACGGCACGGTTGTGGCAGCGGGGAGCGTGGTCGAGGTGTGCCTGGACCGGGCGCACCAGGACCCGGCGCATTTCGCCCGGCCCGACTCGCTCGACATCACCCGCAAGCACGCCGCCAACCTGACCTTCGGCCACGGGATCCACTACTGCGCCGGTGCGCCGCTGGCCCGCGTCCACGCCCGGATCGCCCTGGCGACCCTGGTCGACCGCTACCCGGCGATCGGCCTGGCGGCGTCCCCCGGGGAATTGCGCTGGCAGGGGAGTCCCGACCGGCACAGCCTGCTCTGCCTGCCGGTCCGCCTGGGGCCTCCAGCCTGCCGCGGAGCGGCACTTGTATGAGGGCGCTGGCCGCAGGGATTGCCCAGCCCGCCGGAGTCGCCACGCTCGCTCCCGACGGTGCCGCGCTCCGGGTTGCCCGCTGCCAGCAGGCCCTGCTGGGTGAGGACGGTGCGGGGCGTAAGGTCCACCCGGGCATGTTCGACGAGGGCGTGATCTCCTTCGCCCACGGGGAAGGCATGCGGCGGCCGCACCCGTCGGTGGTCGCGGCCGGGGTCCGGGCGCTGCTCGACACCGCGGACTCGGCACTCGACGGCTACCTCTTCCTGCACCGGCTGGAGCCGCTCGACGAGGCGATTGCCCGCTTTTTCGTGGCCGATGGCATCGACCCGGCCACTGCCGGCAATGTCTGCGTCGACAGCGGCACGACCCGGCTTTTCCTCGCCTTCCTCCACGCTGTGGCCGACCCGGGCGACACCTTCCTGGTGGCACCGACCTACTATTACCCGCTCGCCAGCTGGTGCGAGCTGGCCGGTGTGCGGCTCGCCTGCGTCCCGACCCGCCGGTGCAACGACTACAAGCTGACCCGGGAGGACCTCGACGCCTGGTACGACCGGTCCGGGCCGGCCGGTGGGTTGCGCGGCCTGTTCCTGTTCAACCCCACCCAGACCGGGGGGATCTACTCGCGCCAGGACCTCGACGGCATCGCCGGCTTCGTGGTGGACCACGACCTGGTCGCCCTGGAGGACTGCATCTTCACCCTGACCGAGTACGACCCGCACGAGACCCGCCACCACCTGGCCAGCTGCGCCGGCATGGCCGGCCGGGTCGTCACGATCAGCGGCGGCTCGAAGGCCCACGGGCTGGCCAACATCCGCATCGGCTGGGGCTGCGGGCCGCGGCCCGTCGTCGAGGCCATGAACGCGTTCACGGTGACGACGTCAG
>DAIQBQ010000053.1:0-12854 GCA_036781065.1 Actinomycetota bacterium | reverse complement strand
CCCGATTATCTGAAAATGCCCTCACGTAGGGCAACCGAAACCGCCCGCGCCCGGTCGCTCACCCCCAGCTTGCGGAAGATCGATCGGACGTGCGTTTTCACGGTGTCCTCGGAGATCACCAGTGCCTCGGCGATCGCCCTGTTATTGAGCCCGTCGACCATCGTCCGCAGCACCTCGCTCTCCCGCTGGGTGAGCCCCATCTCCGAGCCGGGCCAGATGTGGCCGGGGCGGACCTGGGCTGCCCGCCGGGCGATCTGGCCGGTGAGGGCGGGGTCAACGATCGTCTCGCCCCGCCCCACCTCCTCCAGCACCCGCACGATGTCCTCGGGCGAGGCGCGCTTGAGCATGTAGCCCTTGGCCCCGGCGCGCAGCGCCTCGAAGACATACTGCTCGTCCTCGTAGACGGTCAGGAAGACCACCGCCAGCTGCGGGTGCTCCTTGGTGATCACCCGGCACGCCTCCAGGCCGGACTGGCCCTGCAAGCGGACGTCGAGCAGGACCGCGTCGGGCATGTCGCGGGCGATCTCGGCCAGCGCCCCGGCCAGGTCGGCGGCCTCGCCGATGATCTCGACCTTGGTGTCACGCAGCATCGCCCGTAAGCCTGCCCGCACCATCTGGTGGTCGTCGACGATCAGCACCCGGATCCTGCGGTGACCCTCCGGCCGGCGCTCCGGCGTGCTCCCCACCCCCGGCTCGCCGCCGTTCATGCCGCCCCCTCGGCCAGGTTCGACCGGTCCAGCGGGATGCGGACCTCGCCCCGGGTGCCCTTGCCCGGCTCCGACTCCAGCTCGAAGGTGCCGCCGACCAGCTCGATGCGCTCGGTGACCCCGGCCAGGCCGAACGAGGTCTCCGGCCGGGCCGCCCGGTAGGCGGTCAGGTCGAAGCCCTTCCCGTCGTCGATCACGATCATCCGGATCTCGGCCGGCTCCGACTTGAGGTTGACCTCGACGTGGCCGGGCGCGGCGTGCTTGCGGGCGTTGTTCAGCAGCTCCTGGCAGATCCGGTAGAGGGCGGTCTCGATGTGGGTGGCCAGCGGCCCGGCGACGTCGGTGGCGATGTTGACCTGCACCTCGGGACCGAAGGTCCGGCGGGCAAGGGCCTCGATCGCCGGGACCAGGCCCAGGTCGTCCAGGGTGGCCGGGCGGAGGTCGTAGATCGCCGAGCGGGCCTCGTTCAGGGCCTCGCCGATCAGCGACTTGGCCTCCTCCAGCTCGACCCGGGCGGCGGCGAGGTCCCGGGTGAGCAGCCGCTCGCAGGCCTGGACCCGGTACCAGATCGAGATCAGCTGCTGGGTCAGCCCGTCGTGGATCTCGGTGGCGACCCGGCGGCGCTCCTCCTCCTGGGCGGCGACCGTGCGCTTGACGATCTTTTGCAGCGCCTCCTCCTTGGACTCCAGCTCCCGGAACAGCGAGGCGTGCTCGATCGCCCCGGCCAGCAGCGAGGCGACGTGGCCGAGCAGGTCGACGTCGCGCTCCACGAAGGCCCGGAAGCGCTCGGTGTGCAGGTTGACGACGCCGATCAGCTGGTCGGCCGGCGAGATCAGCGGGACCGACAGCATCGAGGTGTAGCGGTCGCCGCCGAGGGCCGGGATGTACTTGTACCGGGCGTCGGCCCACTTGTTGTCCGGGATCACCGCCGGCTGGCGATGCTGGGCGACCCACCCGGACACTCCCTCACCGAGGGCCAGGGTGACCTTGCCGACGACCTCCTTGTACGGCCCGTTGGCCGCCCGGAGCACCAGGGTATTGGTCTTCGGGTCGTACAGGTGCAGGAACACGGCGTCGACCCGTGTGGTTTCCAGGACCAGGTCGACTGCCGAGGAGAGAACGCGGTCGAGGTCGACGCCGGAGGAGAAGATCTCGATGATCCGGTTGAGCGCCCGGTTCTCCTCGCGGATCTCGCGGAGCGGTCGCTCCGGGGGTTCGGAGGCTCCGGCGTCGGTCACGGGTTCCGCTGCCTCGGCGCTCTGAGCCAACCCCAAGTCGCTAGGAGGAGGACTCGGTGATGCGCAGGAGGTGGCGGGCGCTGACGATGCCGACCAGCTTGCCCTCGTCGACGACGGGCAGGTGGCGGAAGCCGTGGTCGAGCATGACCGTGATGGCATCGTGGACGTCGGTCTCCGGCGTGGCGAACAGGGGGTCCTTGGTCATGATCTCTTCGATCGAGGTGTTCCAGGGCACCAGGCCCCGGGCGACCGCCCTCATGACGTCGCGCTCGGTGACGATCCCGACGACCGTCCCCTGGACCAGCACGACGGCGGCCCCGACCTTTCGCTCGACCATCTCCTGGGCCGCCTGCTCCAGGGTCTGATCTGGCCGCGCGGTCAGCACGTAAGGGTTCAGATGCTCCCTCAGAATGGTCATGTCCCTCGTTCCTTCCGGCACGGCCCCGGCACCCGTGAGGGCGCCCACGATAACACCAAGGTTCGACTCTTCCGGAAGGGTGGGAGTGGGGTCGGTCAAGCCAACTCCGCCTGTTCGCATTCCTCGACCAGGGCAGCGAGGAGGTCGCGCATGGAGAGCATGCCGACGGCTGCCCCTTCCTCGGTGACGATCAGGTGGCGGAACCCGCCCCGGCTCATCATCCGGGCGGCCTCCATGATGTCGCAATTGGCGGCGGCAACCACCGGGGCCGAGGTCATGTAGTCGCCGACGGCGGTGGCGCTCAGGTCGACGCCTTCGGAGACCGCCCGGAGCACGTCGCGCTCGGTGATGATGCCGGTGCCGTCGCCCGCTTCCACCAGGGCGGCGCCCACATTGCGGCCCTGCATCCGGCGGGCGGCGTCGGCGAGGCTGTGGGCGGGCTCGACGAGAAGGAGGCGTTGCGTTGCCAGAGGCCCGATCTCCATGCGCCTCATTTTCTGCCGCTGGGCCTCCCTCGGACAAGTTGACGGAACCGGTGCGCCCGCTGGCCAGAGTTCTGTGCGGGATCAGGGACAACTATTGCTCCATTTCGCGCACAGAACCTTTCGGGGACTCCCGGACCAGCGCGGCGGCGTCCAGCAGGGCGGCGGCCGGAGCAAAGAGGGAGGGGGTTGTGACCAGGATTCCGGCCCGGCCATCGGGGTGGGGCTGGCCGCTCAGGTCGCCCGCGGTAAGACCGGCCTGGTCGGCCATCAGCAGCCCGGCGGCGACATCCCACGGGTCCGCCGGGAGCAGCACCAGCCCGTCGGCCCGGCCGGCGGCGACCAGGGCCAGGTCGAGGCTGACGCAGCCGAAGGTGCGGAACGCCCGGACCGACGACATCAGCGACCCGGCCACCGCCCACAGCACCGGTGCCGGGCGGTAGGCCTTGTTGACGATGAAGACGGCCTTCTTCAGGTCGCCCGGTCCCGCCGTGGGCGGCCGGCGGCGGGTGGCACGGGTGGCACGGAAGGTCTCGCCGAGGGTCGGGGCGTGAACGACCCCGAGAGCGGTCCCCGCCTCGTCGGCGGCGGCAAGCGACACCGCGTACATCGGGAGCCCGGCGACGAAGTTGGTCGTGCCGTCGAGCGGGTCGACCACCCAGCGGAAGCGGCCGCTCCCGCTCCGGCGGGTGCCCTCCTCGGCCACGATGCCGTCTTCCGGGAAGGCGGCGGCGAGCGAGCTGGCGATCAGCGCCTCCGCCCGGCGGTCGAGTTCGGTGACAATGCCCTTGTCGCCCTTGGCCTCGGCCGCCAACCCGGCCCGGGCGGCACCGGTCAGCAACTTGCCGGCCTCGGTGGCGACCGCTGCCGCCCACGCCAGCCGCTCGGCCAGGTCGCCCATAGGTGGATACAGTGCTACGCGCCCACGACTGTTACGACTGCCCGCATCCCAAGGGCGTAGTGGCCGGGCTCGTGGCAGCCGATCAGCGTCTGGCCCGGCTCGGAGAAGGTGTAGGTGAGCGACCCGGTGTGTCCTGGGGCGACGTCGACCACCGGCATCCCCATCCCGGCCATGTCACCGCCCTGCCTCATGAGCCGCTCGTGGCTGGCCTGGGCGGCGGCGTTGCCGATCAGCGCCTCGTGGGTGACGGTGCCGTCGTTGTGGAACACGAAGCGCACCGTCTCGCCCTGGTGGACCGTGATGGCGTTCGGGGCGTAGGCGAAGTTGGTCATCGTGACGTCGATGGTGGCGCCCGGCGCCGGCGACCGGTGCAGCAGCGCCAGGCCCCCGACCACCGCCCCGAGCAGCAGCATCGGCGCCAGCCAGGCAACGACCACGGTCCGGCGCAGCTTCGCCCGGGCCGCCGCCGGCGGCTTCATCCGGGTGCCCCGGTCGAAGCCGGAACCGCCGAAGCGGGCGAGCCGCAGGCTGTTGAGGACCACCGACACGCTGGAGAAGCCCATCGCCGCCCCAGCGATGACCGGGCTCAGCAGGCCGGTCGCCGCCAGCGGGATCGCCGCCAGGTTGTAGCCGAACGCCCACCCGAGGTTCTGCAGGATCGTGGCGTAGGTCCGCCGGGCAAGCTGGAGGGAGACCGCCACCCCGCGCAGGTCGGGGGACAGCAGCGTGATGTCCGAGGCCTCGATGGCGACGTCGGTACCGGTCCCGATGGCGATGCCCAAGTCGGCCTGGACCAGCGCCGGAGCGTCATTGACCCCGTCGCCGACCATCGCCACGGTCCGGCCCTCGGCCTGGAGCCGCTCGATCTCGGCGACCTTGCCCAAGGGCAGCACCTCGGCCAGCACCCGGTCGACGCCGACCCGCGCGGCCACCGCGGCGGCCGTCGTCGCGTTGTCACCGGTGACCATGACCACCTCTATGCCGATCGCCTTCAGCGCGCTCACCGCGTGCGCGGCCCCCGGCTTCACGGCGTCGGCGACGGCGATCGCCCCGCGGGCGGCCCCGCCCCAGCCCGCGAGCACGACGGTGCGGCCCTGCTCCTCCAGCCGGGCGCGGGCCTCGTTCAGCGGTTCCGGGATTGTGATGCCCATGCTGGTCAGGAGCGCCGGACGCCCGACAACGACCTCCCGGCCCTCGATGAGCGCCCGCACCCCCAGCCCGGGGGTGGACTGGAATCCTTCGATGTCAGCGGCGGCTGGGGCACCGTCCTCGTTGGCCAGGTCGGCAAGGGCCCGGCCGACCGGGTGCTCGGAGCCGGCCTCGGCTGCTGCGGTCAGGCGTCGGAGCTGGCCGGGGTCCTGCCCTGGGGCAGCGATGACGTCGGTGACCTCCAGGTTGCCCGAGGTCAGGGTCCCGGTCTTGTCCAGGACGACGGTGTCGACGACCCGGGAGCGCTCCAGCACCTCAGCGCCCTTGATCAGCACCCCGGAGCGGGCGCCCCGCCCGGTGCCGACCATCATCGCCACCGGGGTGGCCAGCCCGAGGGCGCACGGGCAGGCGACAATCAGCACGGCGACGGCGGCCAGGACGCCCGACCCGGTGTTGCCGTCGACCAGCCACCAGCCAAGCACCGTCAGCCCGGCGACGCCCAGCACCACCGGGACGAAGCTACCGGCCGCCCGGTCGGCCAGCCGCTGGATCCGGGCCTTCGACGCCTGTGCGGTCTCGACCAGCCGGACGATGCCGGCGAGCGCGCTGTCCGCCCCGACCGCGGTCGCCCGGACGGTCAGGACGCCCAGCTGGTTGACGGTGGCCCCGGCGACCGTGTCGCCCGGCTCCTTGTCCACCGGCACGGATTCCCCGGTGAGCATCGACTCGTCGACCGCCGAGGCCCCGTCGACGACCACCCCGTCGACCGGGATCTTCTGTCCCGGGCGGACGCGGACCAGCTCGCCGACCCGAACGGCCTCGACCGGCACCCGTTGTTCCGCCCCGCTGGGCAGGAGCAGCGATGCCTCCCTGGCCCCCAGCTCGACCAGGCCCCGGATCGCCCCGGAGGCCCGCCCCTTCGCCCGGGCCTCGAGGTACCGGCCGAGCAGCAGGAAGGCGATGATCAGAGCGGCCATGTCGTAGTTGAGGTGGTCGCCGAATCCCCCCGGGCTCTGCAGGTGCTCGCCGGCAAGCAGCTGCACGGTCGAGTAGGCGAAGGCGGCGAGCGTGCCGATCGCGATCAGCGTGTCCATGTTGGCGGCCCGGGCGCGGGCGCGGGTCGCCGCCGAGCGAAGGAACGGCCAGCCGGCCCAGAATTCGACCGGGGCGGCGATCGCCGCGGTCGCCCAGCGGGACCAGGTCAGGTGCGGCCAGAAGGTGGAGAGGGCGAGCGTCCCCAGCGCCAGCGGCCAGGCGACGATCAGCCGGCGGAGCCAGGCCTCGGTTTCGCCTTGCTGGCGGCGATCCTCCCCGCCGGCCGGCTTGTCGACGACCGGGTGCAGGTGGTAGCCGACCCGCTCGACCGCCTCGATCAGCGACCCTTCGGTGGCCGGGCCGAGCAGCGCCGCCGCGTTGGCGGCCGCTTCGGCGAGCAGGGCGCCGGCTGGGTCCGGCGGCGCCGGCGGGTGGGTCGCCAGCTCGACCGTCGCCCGCCCGGTGGCAAAGTTGACGCCGGCGGCAGCAACCCCCGGCTGGCGGCGCAGGGTCCGCTCCACCCGGGCCGCGCAGGAACCGCAGGTCATCCCCTCGACGTCGAAGACGAGGATACGGCCGCTGGCCGGCGGCGTGAGTGCCTCGCCGGCCTGGGTGGTGCTCGGAGTCATACCGGGGTAGGCGGCTGCCCGCTCGCCGGCGCGGCCGCCATGGCCCGATCCGGGTCGCCGCCTGCCGGCGGGGTGGGCCCGGTGGTGACCCGGTCGAAGCGCATGGCTTCCATGAGCTCGTCAACAATCTCTTCGGTCCGGCCGGCGATCATCGCCGCCGGGACGCAGGTCTCCAGGTGGTTGCGCAGCACGAGGCGGCTGGCTCGCTCCAGCTGGCCCTGAACCGCCGAGAGCTGCTTCATGACGTCGGGGCAGTAGGCGTCGTCCTCGACCATGCGCAGCACAGCATCAAGGTGGCCCCTGGCGCTGCGGAGCCGGTTGATGACCGACCGCTGGTACTCGTCTTTCATGGACCGAGTATACCCCACCCCCGGTGGGGTAGGGTCAGCCTGGTGGGCCGGCGGGGGGGTACCCGCTTGCGGGCGGGTCGATCCAGCGCTGGCCGTCCCACCAGCGCATGGTCCCGGAGACCGGATCCGGGTACCACCCGGCGGGCGGGGGCGGGATCACACCGCGGGCGGCAAGGACCTGCCTCCGCTTGGCGACGTACCAGACGATCGTCCCGATAAAGCCGGCCAGGATGACGATCAGCACCCAGGTCAGCTTCTCGGTCGCTGCCGCCCGGTACTGGTGCTCAGGGATCCGGGCGACCTCGACGATCGCCATGATCCACCACACGAACCCGGTGACCAGCACCGCCCAGAAGCCGAGGAAGAAGAAGACGAAGAAGCCGGGGCCCGCATTCACGGCTCAAGACTGCCACAGGCCTCGACTCTGGCCAGGTGCCAGCCGGAGAGGAGTTATAGAAATTGAGGCGCCAACTGCTGGACCGAAGCCGCCAGCTCGGCCCTACTGGTCGAACACCCCGCCGGCGAACACCCGGCTCTGCAGGACGTCCTCGGCCTGGATGGTGACCAGGTCGCCCTTGGTCAGGGTGCGGCCCTTGTCGGCCGCATCGAACAGCCGGATCGCCTGGCGCATGCGCATCCGCTCCAGGGCGTTACGGACGCTGCGGCCGTTGGCGAAGTTGGGCTGGTCCTTACGCAGGGCCATGTACTCCTCGAACGCCTTCGCGGCATCCGGGGTGAACCGGTAGCGCTGGGTCCCCAGCATCAGCCGGGCGATGCCCATGAGCTCCTCCAGGGAGTAGTCCGGGAACTCCAGGTGGTGGGCGATGCGGGAGGAGATGCCGGGGACGTCGCCGAAGAACCGGTCCATCTTGTCCTTGTAGCCGGCCATGATCACCACCAGGTCCTGGCGCTCGTTCTCCATGACCTGGAGCAGCATCTCGACGGTCTCCTGGCCATAGTCCCGCTCGTTGTCCAGCCGGTAGATGTTGTACGCCTCGTCGATGAACAGCACCCCACCCATCGCCCGCTTCAACACCTCCCGGGTCTTCGGCGCGGTGTGGCCGACGTACTGGCCCACCAGGTCGTCCCGGGAGGCGACCACGATGTGGCCCTTGCGCACAAACCCCAGCTTCCACAGGATCTGGCCCATCTTCATGGCGACCGTGGTCTTGCCCGTGCCCGGGTTGCCGGTGAACGACATATGCAGGCTCGGCTGCTCGGCCTCCAGGTTGAGGGTGCGGCGCAGCCGGTCGATCAGCAGCAGCGAGGCGACTTCCCGCACCCGCTTCTTGACCACGTCGAGGGCGACCAGCTCCCGGTCCAGGGCATCGAGCACCTCGAAGATCCGGGAGTCGGTGAACAGCCCTCCGGCGTCGACTGCCAGGTCGTCGGGGAGCTCGGTCATCGGGTCGGAGATCGTCGAGAGGTCCCAGACCTTGTCGACCTCGCCGTAGCCCCGGAACTCGGGCCGCTCGGCACCGGGGCCGAGCGACGGCGGTTCGGGCTTTTTGACCGCGGCCTTCAGCTGGGCCGGCCCGGTCGCCACCGGCGCCGCGGCGTCCGGGTTGTCCTCCCGGATCAGCTCCCCGTCCAGGTCGTCCTGGGTCTCCCGGCCCGACCAGCCGAGACCTTTGGTTGCCATCCGGACCGGTACCTCCGGGGCCGGGGCATCGTCGTTGGTTGTCGACTCGTCCATCGTCGTCGCTCCAGAGTTCTCGCGTTGCTGTCGGTGAGGCCAGCCGGCGGGGGGCCCATGCGGCCCCCCGCCAAGGGGCCTCAACTACTGGATGGGACTGCTTTCGGGGGATGCCGGGGGCAGAGCCCCCGGCTGCTAGTTCCCGTGGTAATCGGACACGTCGCTGTAGCGCTCGCCATGCGGCTTGCTCGACGCGTACGGGGCCAGCGTGTAGCGGACAACCCGGTCGTTCGTCTCTTGGCGCTGCAGGTCGAATCCAGGCTCGTTCGCCGGCCGGTTGACGATGAACTGCAGCCCGATGGTCTGCTTAGTCAGCTTTGGGTTGTACAGGGTCACCCGGATGTAGTGGTTCGGGTACGCCTGGCGGCAGCGGTTGACCTCGAACAGGCCGGCGGCTGCGTCCTTGGCGTCGAAGTCGGGCAGGCCCCACATGTCCCAGTAGACGTTACGGGGGTGCGGGTCGTCGGTGAACTCGATCGCCACCGCCCAGTTCTGGTCGATCCCGTACTGGATCTGGGCACGGATCTCGTCGTCGGTGAGCGGGGGCAGGTACGAGAACGTCCCCTGAGTGATGTGCATGGTGTCTCCTTGGTCTCCTGGTTCTCGAGAAAGGGCCTAGCTGGAGGTCGCCACCGGAACGGCGTCCGGCACGTCGGTCGACTCGAACTCGAAGGTGATGTCGCCCCACACGTCCAGCGCCGAGGCCAGCGCCCGGGAGTGGTTGGCCGCCTTCTTCAGGATGGCGGGCCCTTCCTTCATGTAGTCCCTACCCTCGTTGCGGGCCTGGATCATCGCCTCGACCGCGAGGCGGTTCGCCTCGGCGCCCGCCGAGATGCCCATCGGGTGACCGATCGTGCCGCCACCGAACTGCAGCACGACGTCCTCGCCCAGGTAGTGCAGCAGCTGGTGCATCTGGCCGGCGTGGATACCGCCGGAGGCCACCGGCATGACGCCGGGCATGTGGCACCAGTCCTGCTCGAAGTAGAAGCCGAGCTCGGGGTCGACCGGGTTGACGTCCTCGCGCAGCCGGTCGTAGTAACCCTTGATCGCCCGCGGGTCGCCCTCGAGCTTGCCGACGACGGTCCCGGCGTGGATGTGGTCGACGCCGAGCAGGCGGCACCAGGTGGACACGACCCGGAAGTTGACCCCGTGGATCTTCTGGCGGGTGTAGGTGGCGTGGCCAGCGCGGTGCAGGTGCAGGATCATCGTGTTGTCCCGCGCCCACTTCGCCATCGACCCCATGGCGGTGAAGCCGATGGTGAGGTCGATCATGATGATGCAGGAGCCGACCTCCTTGGCGAACTCCGCCCGCTTGTACATTTCCTCCATGTTGGCGGAGGTCACGTTCAGGTAGTGGCCCTTGACCTCACCGGTCTGCTCCTGCGCCCGCTGGACCGCCTCGATGCAGTACAGGTAGCGCTCCCGCCACCGGTTGAACGGCTGGGAGTTGATGTTCTCGTCGTCCTTGGTGAAGTCCAAGCCGCCGCGCAGGGCCTCGTAGACCACCCGCCCGTAGTTGCGGGGGGACAGGCCGAGCTTCGGCTTGGTGGTGGCGCCGAGCAGCGGCCGGCCGTACTTGTTGATCATCTCCCGCTCGTTGATGATCCCGTGCGGCGGGCCCTGGAAGGTCTTCACGTACTCCTTCGGGATCCGCATGTCCTCGAGGCGCAGCGCCTTGAGCGCCTTGAACCCGAACACGTTGCCGATGATCGACGAGGTCAGGTTCGGGATCGAGCCCTCCTCGAACAGGTCCAGCTTGTAGGCGATGTAGGCGATGTACTGCTGGGGGCTCGTGTTGGGCACGGGCACGACCTTGTAGCACTTGCCCTGGTAGTTCTCGTGGGCGGTCAGCCGGTCTGTCCACACCACGGTCCAGGTGGCGGTGGAGGACTCGCCGGCGACGGCCGCCCCGGCCTCCTCGGGCTCGACATGCTCCTGCGGGATGATCCGGAAGGCCGCGATGATGTCGGTCTCCTCCGGCTCGTAGTCCGGCCGCCAGTAGCCCATCTTGCGGTAGGGGATGACCCCTGCCAGCCAGCGTGGCCGCTCCTTCGTTGCGTCTCCTGCCATACCTCGCCACCTCCATCCGTCGGGTCTTGTCGGACCGTGACTTCGTTCAACGCTTTGGAAACTTGCTTCGGCAACTTGCTCGTAACCTCGATCTGATGATATGCAGGCCATGGCGAAGAGCACAATTGAATTTTCGTCAAGTTCAGTTAGACTGTTGACTAACTAAGCGTCAGCTGGTGACCTTGCGAACCGGCTGCTGAACGTGTGAGATGAAGCCCACACCAACTGGCCGCAGACGGTGAGATGAACCCATGACCTTCTCCCAACTCCGCACCTTCCTCGAGGTGTCGCGGCAGGGATCGGTGCGGGCGGCCGCCGCCGTGCTGATGATCACCGAGCCCTCCGTCTCCGCCGCCCTGGCCGCCCTCCGTGACGAGCTGCAGGTGCCGCTGGTCGAGCGAGACGGCCGGGGGATCCGGCTGACCGCCGCCGGCACCGAGCTCGCCCGTTACGCCGCCCAGATCCTCGGTCTCGCCGACCAGGCGGTCCGCCGGGTCCAGGAGGCGGCCGGCCAGGCGGCCCCGGTCAAGCTGGTCGCCGTCACCACCGCCGGCGAGTACGTGCTCCCCCCCATCCTCAAGCTGTTCCGCCAGGCCCACCCCGAGGTCCAGCTCCGGATGGAGGTCGGCAACCGGTCGTCGGTGGTCGAACGCATCACCGCCCGGGAGGCCGACCTCGGCTTCGGCGGGCGGCCCCCGGAAGGCCGGGGCATGATCGGGGTGCCTTTCCTCGACAACGAGCTGGTCGTCGTGGCGCCCCGGGACCACCCACTGGCGGACCAGCCGTCGATCAGCCCGGCGGCGCTCACCCGGGAGACCTGGCTGATGCGTGAGCCCGGCTCGGGCACCCGGGAGACGACCGAGGAGTACTGGGCGTCGCACGGGATGCAGGTGAGCTCGTCGATGACTCTCGGCAGCAACGGTGCAGTGAAACAGGCCGCCGCCGCCGGGCTGGGGGTGACCCTGGTCTCCCGCCACGCGGTCGCCGCCGAGCTGGCGAGCGGGACGCTGACCCAGCTGCCGGTCACCGGCACCCCGCTGCGCCGGTCGTGGTACGTGCTCTACCTGGAGGACGACCCGCTCAGCGCCAGCTCGCGGGAGTTCCTGGAGCTGCTGAACTCCCCGCTGTCGCGGACCGCGGTCGACGAATGGTTCGCGGTGCCCGTAGGCAGACCTTAGCTCTTGATCGCATAGTTAAGATCATCTACCATGCTTTGCATGGTAGACCCGTGCGACCTCGCCGCCCTCTCCGAGGGCCAGTACGGGGTGGTGACGCGCCAGCGGCTCATGGCGCCGGCCTGAGCTACGAGCAGATCGCCACCATGGCTGAGAGAGGGACGATCTTCGAGCGCTACCGCGGCGTGTTCTTCGTTGGCCGTCGGCTGGACAACTCCAAAGAGGAGGCCATGGCGGCGGTGAAGGCGGCCGGCGAAGGCGCGGTGCTGGCGCGGCGGGCGGCCGGGGCGCTGCGCAACATCCCCAACATGCCTCGTTGCCCACAGATCGTCATCAGTGCCGAACACGGGATCTCTCTTCCTGGGATCAAAGTGATTCGTTCCCGTATCCTTCCCCCGGAAGACATCGCTTCGGTCCACGGCATACCGGCGACGTCAGGCGAGCGGACCCTGCTCGATCTCGCCGAGGTCTTCCGGTAGGCGAAATCGATGAATTTGGGGCCCGACCGGATACTCGCCCTCCTCGAGGAGTTCCCGGTCACCACCGCGCCCGCTCGCAGGAGCTGATCGCGCTCGGTTGGCGGGTTCTTGCCATCACGTGGGGCGACGTCCGCTATCGACCGGACCGGATTGTGGACCTCGTGACCCGGGCGCTGGCCGCGTAGGCCGCTTAGCTCCTTCCGCGCTTTAGCGGGTTGCGGCCGCTCCCACCAGCTGGAAGACGATCAGCAGCTGGGTCAGTGCCAGGCTCTCCGACCGCTTGGTCTGATTGGCGTCCACGAAACACCCGATCGCCTCCCGGTTCAGCGGACCGTCCGGGTGAGCCATCTTGTCCCAGATGATCTCCTCAGCCGCCGCCGACACCTCGGGCGGCACACTGCCGTCGATCTCAAGCACGTCCACCGGCTTCCCGTGGTCCCGGGCCAGGTGGAACCGGATCGGCTCGTGGCGGGGAGTGCGGGTCTCGGCAGCGATCACGGCCAGGTACGGGTGGGGCAGGGTCGG